>NZ_SMLA01000129.1:0-976 GCF_004349225.1 Saccharopolyspora karakumensis | reverse complement strand
GCCAGCGAGACGTAGACCAGGCCGACCAGGACCGGCACCTCGATCAGCGGACCCACCACACCGGCCAGGGCCTGACCGCTGGTGACGCCGAAGGTCGCGATCGCCACCGCGATGGCCAGCTCGAAGTTGTTGCCCGCGGCGGTGAACGACAGCGTCGCCGAGCGCTCGTAGTTCAGGCCGATGACCTTGCCCAGGCCGAACGAACCCGCCCACATCACCGCGAAGTACACCAGCAGCGGCAGCGCGATCCGCACGACGTCGAGCGGGCGGGAGGTGATGGCCTCCCCCTGCAGCGCGAAGAGGATCACGATGGTGAACAGCAGCCCGTACAACGCGACCGGACCGATCTTGGGCAGGAACCGGGACTCGTACCACTCACGGCCCTTGGCCCGCTCCCCGAACCTCCGCGTGAGGTAACCGGCGACGAGCGGGACGCCCAGGAAGATCAGCACGTTCTTGGCGATCTCCCACGCCGAGACCTCCAGCCCCACCTGATCCAGGCCCAGCCACCCGGGCAGCACCGACAGGTAGAACCAGCCCAGCCCGGCGAACGCGATCACCTGGAACACCGAGTTCAACGCCACCAGCACGGCAGCCGCCTCGCGATCACCACAGGCCAGGTCGTTCCAGATGATGACCATCGCGATGCAACGCGCCAAGCCCACGATGATCAGACCCGTCCGGTACTCCGGCAGGTCGGGCAGGAACACCCAGGCCAGCGCGAACATCAGCGCCGGGCCCAGCACCCAGTTCAGCACCAACGACGAGACCATCAACCGCTTGTCGCCGGTGACGGTGTCCAGCCGGTCGTAGCGGACCTTGGCCAGCACCGGGTACATCATCACCAGCAGACCCAGCGCGATCGGCAGCGAGACACCATCGATCTGCACCGCGTCCAGCGCAGACCCCAAACCGGGGACCCAGCGACCGGCCAGCAGACCGACGACCATCGCCGCGCCGATCCACACCGGCAACA
>NZ_SMLA01000128.1:0-1113 GCF_004349225.1 Saccharopolyspora karakumensis | reverse complement strand
GCTGTCGGCGGATGATGCGATCAACATCCAGTACACGTCGGGGACGACGGGTTTTCCGAAGGGTGCGACGTTGTCGCATCACAACATCCTGAACAACGGTTTTTTCGTGGGGGAGTTGTGCGGGTATTCGGAGGTGGATCGGGTGGCGATCGTGCCGCCGTTCTACCACTGCTTCGGGATGGTGATGGGGAATCTGGCGTGCACGAGTCATGGTTCGGCGATGGTGATCCCGTCGGAGGGTTTTGATGCGGGGTCGGCGTTGATGGCGGTGGCGCGGGAGCGGTGCACGTCGTTGTACGGGGTGCCGACGATGTTCATCGCGGAGTTGGATCACCCGGATTTCGGTTCGTTCGACCTGTCGTCGTTGCGGACGGGGATCATGGCGGGTTCGCCGTGTCCTGTGGAGGTGATGAAGCAGGTCATCGATCGGATGGGGATGTCGGAGGTGGCGATCTGCTACGGGATGACCGAGACGTCTCCGGTGTCGACGCAGACGCGTGCGGATGATTCGCTGGAGCGTCGGGTGTCCACGGTGGGCCGGGTGGGGCCGCATTTGGAGGTCAAGGTCGTTGATCCGGCCAGTGGGCGGACGGTGGCGCGGGGTGAGCCGGGGGAGCTGTGCACGCGGGGTTATTCGGTGATGTTGGGGTATTGGGAGCAGCCGGACAAGACCGCTGAGGTGATCGATGCGGCGCGGTGGATGCACACCGGGGATCTGGCGGTGATGGATGACGAGGGGTATGTCTCGATCACCGGGCGGATCAAGGACATGGTGATCCGGGGTGGGGAGAACGTGTATCCGCGGGAGATCGAGGAGTTCCTGTACACGCATCCGGATGTGTTGGACGCGCAGGTCATCGGGGTTCCGGATGCCAAGTACGGCGAGGAGCTGATGGCGTGGGTGCGGTTGCGGGAGGGGGCGCCGGAGTTGACGGCGGAGTCGTTGCGGGAGTTCTGCTCGGGGAAGTTGGCGCACTACAAGATCCCGCGTTACGTGCACGTGGTGGGTGAGTTCCCGATGACGGTGACCGGCAAGGTCCGCAAGGTCGAGATGCGCGAAGAAGCGCGCCGCCTCCTCGACCTGTAGCGCGCCGGGGACCCGGAATACCGCAG
>NZ_SMLA01000127.1:0-1116 GCF_004349225.1 Saccharopolyspora karakumensis | reverse complement strand
TGTGATGTCCGGGGAGGTTGTCCCGGTCGTGGTGTGTGAGTTGGTTTGTTCTGCAGACAGGTGAAGGCCTCTGGTTGTGAAGTGGAGCTGTCTAGGAACCGCTTCATCAACCGGAGGCCTTCGTGTCCCACCCTAACGCCACGCTGACCCCGCGCACCCGGCTGCGGCTGGCTCGTTTGATCGTCGAGGAGGGCTGGACGACTACTCATGCGGCGAAGATGTTCATGGTGTCGGCGAAAACGGCACGTAAGTGGGCCCAGCGGTATCGACTCGAAGGCGTCGAGGGCATGCGTGATCGCAGTTGCCGGCCGCACCACAACCCGAATAAGACCCCTGAACAGCTCGTTCGGCGGATCGTGGGGCTGCGGTGGCGTCACCGCCTGGGCCCGGTCCAGATCAGCGGGCGTGTGGGTCTTGCGTCCTCGACCGTGCACGCGGTCCTGGTGCGCTGCCGGATCAACCGGCTCTCGCGGATTGACCGGGTCACCGGCGAGCCCTTGCGCCGGTACGAACACGACCACCCCGGATCACTGATCCACGTCGACGTCACCAAGTTCGGCAACATCCCCGACGGCGGCGGCTGGCGCTACCTCGGACGTCACCAGGGAAAGCGCAACCGGGCCGCCACAGCACACCGCACCGGCGAGCGCGACCGTCACCACGCCCCGCGGCTGGGCACCGCCTACCTGCACACCGTCATCGACGATCATTCCCGGGTCGCCTACGCCGAAATCCGCACCGACGAGAAAGCCGCCACCGCGATCGATGTGCTGCACGGCGCTGTCGCGTGGTTCGCCGAACACGGCGTCACCGTCGAACGAGTCCTGTCCGACAACGGCGCGTGCTACCGCTCCCACGCCTGGCGTGACACCTGTCGCGAGCTCGGCATCACACACAAACACACCCGGCCCTACCGGCCCCAAACCAACGGCAAAATCGAACGATTCCACCGCACCCTCGCCGACGGCTGGGCCTACGCCCGCCCCTACGAATCAACCCAGCAACGCAACACCGCCCTGCCAGCCTGGATCCACTTCTACAATCACCACCGCCCCCACTCCGCCATCGGAGGCACACCGCCAGTCACCCGACTGACCAACCTCCCCGGACATCACA
>NZ_SMLA01000126.1:0-1404 GCF_004349225.1 Saccharopolyspora karakumensis | reverse complement strand
GGGATGTCGTCGTGGGTGTGGGGTGCGGCGTTGAAGGTGATGGGGGTGTCGCCGGGGCCGGTGAGGGTTTGTTGGGCTTGGTTGATGAGGTTGTTGAGCTGGTCGGCGATGTCGGCGTAGGTGTTCTCGGCTTCGCGGTGGACCCAGGCGATGGAGGATCCGGGGAGGATGTCGTGGAATTGGTTGAGGAGGACTTGTTTCCAGAGGGTGTCCAGTTGGTCGTAGGGGTAGTCGGCGCCGGTGTTGAGGGTGGCGGTGGTGCACCAGAGTTCGGCTTCGCGCAGGAGGTGTTCGCTGCGTCGGTTGCCTTGTTTGGTGCGGGCTTGGGAGGTGTAGGTGCCGCGGTGGAGTTCGAGGTAGAGCTCGCCGGAGTAGACGGCGGGTTGGGTGTGGTCTGCTTCGGCGGCGGTGAAGAATTCGGTGGGTGTGTGCAGGTGGACTTGGGGTGAGCCTTCGAGGTTGTGGGTGCGGTGGGCGCGTTCGAGCATGTCGCGGGTGGGTCCTCCCCCGCCGTCGCCGTGGCCGAAGGGCAGGAGTGAGTGGTTGGCGTAGCCGTGTTCGGAGAAGTTGTTCTGGGCGCGGGCGAGTTCGGCGCCGGTGATTTCGGCGTTGTAGGTGTCGGCGGGTGGGAAGTGGGTGAAGATGCGGGTTCCGTCGATGCCTTCCCAGTGGAAGGTGTGGTGGGGGAAGCGGTTGGTCTGGTTCCAGGAGAGTTTTTGGGTGAGGAACCAGGTGTTGCCTGCTTGGTGGATGAGTTGTGGGAGTGCGGCGCTGTAGCCGAAGGAGTCGGGTAGCCAGACCTCGCGGGTTTCGATGCCGAATTCGTCGAGGAAGAAGCGTTTGCCGTGGATGAGTTGGCGGGCTAGGGCTTCGCCGCCGGGCAAGTTGGTGTCGGATTCGACCCACATGCCGCCGACGGGGACGAATCCGCCTTGGTCGATGTGGTGGCGTACGCGGTCGTAGAGCTTGGGGTGGTGGGTTTTGATCCAGGCGAGTTGTTGGGCCTGGGACATGGCGAAGTGGAAGTCGTGGTGGTCGAGCAGTGTGGTGACGTTGGCGATGGTGCGGGCGACTTTGCGGATGGTTTCGCGGATGGGCCACAGCCAGGCGGAGTCGATGTGGGCGTGGCCGACGGCGGAGATCTGGTGGGCGCTGGGGTGTGCGGGTGCGGCGAGGGCGTCGATGAGTTGGTTGCGGGCGCCGGTGGCGGTGCCAGGGATGTCGTGGAGGTCGAGGGTGTCGAGCATGCGTTCGAGGGCGCGGAGGATGTGGTGGCGGCGGGGTGAGTTCTCGGGTAGCTGGCGCATGAGCTGGTCGAGGACTTCGGCGTCGTGGTAGAGGGCGGCGGTTTCGCTGTGGCGGAGGGCGATGTCGGCTTGGTGGAGTTGGTAGAGGGGTGGGCTG
>NZ_SMLA01000125.1:0-1436 GCF_004349225.1 Saccharopolyspora karakumensis | reverse complement strand
ATGCACGAGGCCCCGCAGAACTCCCTTCCGCCGCGGCCGAGCACTGCGATGTCGGAGGGCACGACGTTCGCCGAGGCGCTCAACCCCGGTTCGCAGCAGCACTTCTCCCCCGGCCCGGAGCCCGCCGCGCAGGACCCGATCGCCGGAGACACGGCGTTCCAGGCGTTCTACAGCGACGAACCGGCGTCGATGCCTTCGATCCCGCCGGCCGGTCCGCCGATGGCGCCGCCGCCGATTCCCGAGCACGTCGAGGTCACCCAGCCCTACATCCCCGCGATTCGTGACGAGCAGCCGGAGTTCGCCAAGCGCCTCAACCCGCAGGCCGCGGCGTCACCGACGGCGTTGACCGGTCCGCAGCCGGCGGTGACCGAGCGTGCCGCGACGGCCCCGCCGCGCAAGCGCGGTTTGATGCGCCGGGTGGTGCGCCGGATCATCGGGCCGGATCTGCTGCGCAAGGATCCGCCGAAGAAGCGCCGCTAGAGCCTTCTTTCGCCTCGTCGGTGGTCCTGGCACGGGCGCAGACCTGCATCCTGCGCCCGTGCCAGGACCACCGTTTTCATGCCCTGGGTCGTGCACACCGTTCGCGCCGGCGCCCGGCCGGTGTTCGACCGGCCCGCGCGGTGTCATCGGGCGCGGGCGTGCCAGCGGCCGTGGTCGCGGGTGATGTGCACGAGGTGGTTGAAGCACTTGCTGATGTGGTCGCTGGTGATGACCTCGTCGACCGGGCCTGAGGTCAGGCACTGCCCGTCGCGCAGCAGCATGGCGTGGGTGGTGCCGGCCGGGAGTTCTTCGAGGTGGTGGGTGACCAGGACGGTGGCCAGCTCGGGGTGCTGGGTGCGCAGGTCTTCGAGGCTGGTGAGCAGTTGTTCGCGGGCGGCCAGGTCGAGTCCGGTGGCGGGTTCGTCGAGCAGGAGCAGGCGGGGTGCGGGCATGAGGGCGCGGGCGATGAGCGCGCGGCCGCGTTCGCCTTGGGACAGGGTGTTCCAGCGGGAGTCGGCGCGGTCGGCGATGCCCAGCAGGCTGATCAGCCGGTCGGCGTGGGCGGTTTCGGCGTCGGTGGGGTGCCGGCGCGGGACGAGTTCGGTGGTGTTGGTGGCGCCGGTGAGCACGACCTGGGTGACGGTGAGCGGGCTGGTGAGCGGGTGCCGGGGGTTGACGTGGCCGACGAGGCTGCGCAGGGCGCGCATGTCCACGGCGCCGAGGCGGTGTCCGAGGACGTCCACGCTGCCGCGGGTGGGGTGCTGGTGGGCGCCCAGGAGGCTGAGCAGGGTGGATTTGCCCGCGCCGTTGGCTCCCAGCAGTGCCCAGTGCTGGCCGGGGTGGACCTGCAGGGTGATCGAGCGCAGCAGGTGCGTGCCGTCGCGGACGACGTCGACGTCGTCGGCGTGCAGCACGGGTCCGGTGTCGGCGGGGCGGGGGTGGTTCACGAGGGTTCC
>NZ_SMLA01000124.1:0-1465 GCF_004349225.1 Saccharopolyspora karakumensis | reverse complement strand
TCAGTAGCGGTAGTGCTCGGGCTTGTAGGGGCCCTCGACGTCGACGCCGATGTAGGCGGCCTGTTCCTTGGTCAGCTTGGTCAGCTTCACGCCCAACGCGTCCAGGTGCAGACGCGCGACCTTCTCATCCAGGTGCTTCGGCAGCACGTAGACGTCCTTGCCGTACTCACCGGGCTTGGTGAACAGCTCGATCTGCGCGATCGTCTGGTTGGTGAAGCTGTTCGACATCACAAACGACGGGTGGCCGGTGGCATTGCCCAGGTTCAGCAAACGACCCTCCGACAACACGATGATGGAGTGCCCGTCGTCGAAGGTGTACTCGTGGACCTGCGGCTTGATCTCCTGCTTGGTCACACCCGGCGTCTTCTCCAACCCGGCCATGTCGATCTCGTTGTCGAAGTGACCGATGTTGCCCACGATCGCCTGGTGCTTCATCTTCGCCATGTGCTCGGCCTTGATGATGTCGTAATTACCCGTCGTGGTGATGAAGATGTCCGCGTACTCCACGACATCCTCAAGCGTCTTGACCTCGTAACCCTCCATCGCCGCCTGCAACGCGCAGATCGGATCGATCTCGGTCACGATCACCCGGGCACCCTGACCCCGCAGCGACTCCGCAGAACCCTTACCCACATCACCAAAACCACAGATCACCGCGACCTTGCCGCCGATGAGCACATCCGTGGCACGGTTGATGCCATCCACCAGCGAGTGCCGGCACCCGTACTTGTTGTCGAACTTCGACTTCGTCACCGAGTCGTTGACGTTGATCGCCGGGAACAACAACCCATCGGCCTTCACCAACTCATACAGCTTGTGAACACCGGTGGTCGTCTCCTCGGTCACACCCTTGATCTCCGCCGCCAGCTTCGTGAACCGGCCCTTGTCCGCCGCCACCGACTTGCGCAGCGTCTCCAGAACGACCTTGAACTCCTCCGGGTCCTCCGCGCTCGGCTGCGGCACCGCACCCGCGGCCTCGAACTCCACACCCTTGTGCACCAGCAGAGTCGCGTCACCACCGTCGTCGAGGATCATGTTGGCGACCCTGCCGTCACCGAAGTCCCACAACTGGTCGGTGCACCACCAGTAATCCTCCAGCGTCTCGCCCTTCCACGCGAACACCGGAACACCCGCCGGAGCCCCCGGAGTCCCCTGACCCACCACGACCGCCGCAGCGGCCTCATCCTGGGTGGAGAAGATGTTGCACGACACCCACCGCACCTCAGCACCCAGCGCGACCAGGGTCTCGATCAGCACCGCCGTCTGCACCGTCATGTGCAGCGAACCCGCAATCCGAGCACCCTTCAACGGCTGAGAAGCCGCGTACTCCTTCCGCGTGGCCATCAGACCCGGCATCTCGTGCTCGGCCAACCGAATCTGGTGCCGACCCGCCTCGGCCAAACCCAGATCCTTCACGGCGAACTCCAGGCCGTTGACCTTCTGCAACTTGACGCTCATGACTTCC
>NZ_SMLA01000123.1:0-1508 GCF_004349225.1 Saccharopolyspora karakumensis | reverse complement strand
CTACCCGGCCAGCCCCTTCGGCACCCTCTCCCACGCCGGCCCGATGACCACCACCATCACCGACACCGCCCTCCTGCTCGACATCCTCGCCCAACCCGACGCCCGCGACTGGTCGGTACTGGCCCCACCCACCGGCTCCTTCCTCGACCACCTCGGCGGCGGCGTCACCGGCCTGCGCATCGCCGTGAGCACCGACCTCGGCTTCGGCACCCCCGTCGACCCCCAGATCGCCCACGCCCTCAACGACGCCGCCCGCACCTTCCACGACCTCGGCGCCCACGTCGAACACGCCGACCCCGGCATCACCGACCCCATCGAGGACTTCCACGTCCTCTGGTTCGCCGGCGCCGCCAAAGCCACCGAACACCTCACCGACGCCCAGCGCGAACTCCTCGACCCCGGACTCGCGGAGATCTGCCGCCAAGGCCTGACCTACTCCGCCCAGGACTACCTCGAAGCCACCAACACCCGCATGAAACTCGGCCAGCGCATGGGCGCCTTCCACCAGCAATACGACCTGCTGCTGACCCCCACCGTCCCCATTCCCGCCTTCACCGCAGGACGCGAATCCCCCACCGATGGCGACCGCTGGACCACCTGGACCCCGTTCACCTACCCGTTCAACATGACCCAGCAACCCGCCGCCAGCATCCCCTGCGGCCACACCGACGACGGCCTGCCCATCGGACTGCAGATCATCGCCCCACGCCACGCCGACGCCACCATCCTGCGCGCCGCCCACGCCTACGAGCAGGCCCGCCCCTGGACCCGCACCACCACACCGAAGCAGACCTGACCACCCGACCGGACCGGGCACCCATCGTCGGACACACCCGCACCCCGCCCACCTAGCGTTGAACCATCACCGACCAACGCAGGAAAGGCACGACGATGGACCCCTGGAACCAGGCCGTCGCGCACATCGAACGCGACATCGCCGACGGAGCGGCTCACCGCACCACCGGGGAGATCAACGTCGCCGCCCTCGCACGGATCACCCTCACCTCGGAACACCACTTCCGACGGATGTTCTCGGTCCTGGCGGGCATGCCCGTCTCCGACTACATCCGGCGCCGACGCATGACCGTCGCAGCCTCCGCCGTGCTCACCGCACGCGAACCGCTGCAGGACATCGCCACCCGCTTCGGATACACCTCCGCCGACGCCTTCAGCCGCGCCTTCACCGCGGTCCACGGCATCGGCCCCACCGAAGCCCGACGCACCGGCGCGGTGCTGCGATCCCAGCCCCCACTGCGTTTCTCCCTCTCCGTGAAAGGAACAACGCAGATGCAATACCGGCTCACCGACCACACCCCGTTCACCCTCGTCGGCCGACGCCGCACCATGCCCCTCGTCCACCACGGACCCAACCCCGACATCGAGCACTTCCGCGAACACCTCGGCCTGAACACCCTCAAGGACATCAGCGCCCTGTCCACCCGCACACCCACCGGCGTGCTCGCCGCGTCCACCGACTTCACCGAAGACCGCGCCGACGGCAGCACCTT
>NZ_SMLA01000122.1:0-1538 GCF_004349225.1 Saccharopolyspora karakumensis | reverse complement strand
CCCCCGGGGCCCGAGCCAGACCCCGCCGGAAACCGACCCACCGGATTTCCACTGAAGTCGGGAACCGCGCGGTGGGGTGACGCTCGGAGGGGAGTTGGGGACCGCGGAGCGGTCAGGGGTGGCGGAAGGTTCTGAGGAGGGTGTGTGCTGCTTGAGCCGGGGGGAGCGTGCCCTCGGCGACCTGGGATTCGAGGGTGGGCAGGATCGACTGGACCTCGGGGTCGTGGGTGAGGTCGGCGATGAGCTGGTCGCGGACCATCGACCAGGTCCACTCGATCTGCTGCCTGCTGCGCTTGGCCGCCAGTTCGCCGGATTCCGACAGCGTCGTGCGGTGCTGGCGGATCTGCTCCCAGAGGGTGTCCAGGCCCAGCGATTGCAGGCCGCTGCAGGTCAGGACGGGGGGAGTCCAGGAGGCGCTGACCGGGGTGAGCAGCCGCAGGGCGCTGCGGAGTTCGCGGGCGGCCTTCTTGGCCTCCTTCTCGTGCTCGCCGTCGGCCTTGTTGACGGCGATGATGTCGGCGAGCTCCAGCACGCCCTTCTTGATCCCTTGCAGCTGATCGCCGGTGCGGGCCAGCGACAGCAGCAGGAAGCAGTCGACCATCCCGGCCACCGTCACCTCGGACTGCCCGACGCCGACGGTCTCCACCAGCACCACGTCGTAGCCGGCGGCTTCCATGAGCAGGATCGTCTCGCGGGTCGCGCGGGCGACGCCGCCGAGCGTGCCCGCCGACGGCGAGGGCCGCACGAACGCCGAGGGGTCCGAGGCGAGCCGGCCCATGCGGGTCTTGTCGCCGAGGATGCTGCCGCCGCTGCGCGTCGACGACGGGTCCACGGCCAGCACCGCGACCCGGTGCCCCTGCTCGGTGAGCATCGAGCCGAGCGCCTCGATGAACGTCGACTTGCCCACGCCGGGCACACCGGTGATGCCGATCCGGTGCGCGCCGCCGCTGTGCGGGAGCAGCTCGGTGAGCAGCTCCTGGGTCAGCGCGCGGTGGTCGGCGCGGGTGGACTCCACCAGGGTGATGGCCTGCGCGAGCTTGGTGCGAGAGCCGTCGAGGACGCCCCGGGCGTAGTCGTGGATGTCGATCTTGCGTGGCATCAGTGTTCGAGGCGGGTTCGGAGTTCGTGGAGGAGTCCGGAGGCGGCGTCGGCGATGACGGTGCCGGGCGGGAAGATCGCCGAGGCCCCGGCTTGGCGGAGGGCGTCGAAGTCGGCGGGTGGGATGACGCCGCCGACGACGATCATGATGTCCTCGCGGCCGATGGCGGCCAGTTCCTCGCGCAGCGCGGGCACGAGGGTGAGGTGTCCGGCGGCGAGGCTGGAGACCCCGACGATGTGCACGTCGGCTTCGGCGGCCTGGCGGGCGACCTCGGTGGGGGTCTGGAACAGCGGGCCCACGTCGACGTCGAAACCGAGGTCGGCGAAGGCGGTGGCGATGACCTTCTGGCCGCGGTCGTGGCCGTCCTGGCCCATCTTGGCGACGAGGATGCGCGGTCGGCGGCCTTCGGCCTCGGCGAAGTCCTCGACCTGCCGGCGGG
>NZ_SMLA01000121.1:0-1782 GCF_004349225.1 Saccharopolyspora karakumensis | reverse complement strand
CCGAGGTCGGCGAAGGCGGTGGCGATGACCTTCTGGCCGCGGTCGTGGCCGTCCTGGCCCATCTTGGCGACGAGGATGCGCGGTCGGCGGCCTTCGGCCTCGGCGAAGTCCTCGACCTGCCGGCGGGCCGATTCGAGCTGCTCGGACGGGCCGGATTCCTCCCGGTACACGCCGGAGATCGTACGGATCTGACCGGAGTGGCGTCCGAAGACCTTCTCCAGCGCGTCGGAGATCTCCCCGACGGTGGCCTTGGCGCGGGCGGCGTCGACGGCGAGCGCGAGCAGGTTGTGGGCGAGGTCGTTGGGCCGCTCGTCCGACAGCGAGGCCTCGGCGGCGGCGGTGAGCTTGCGCAGGGCGTCCTCGCAGGCCGCGGTGTCGCGCTCGTCCCGCAGCCGGCGGAGCTTCTCCAGCTGCTGGTTGCGGACGTCGGCGTTGTCGACCTTGAGGACCTCGATCTGCTCGTCGCCGTCGTAGCGGTACTTGTTGACGCCGATGAGCGGCTGGCGGCCGGAGTCGATGCGGGCTTGGGTGCGGGCGGCGGCTTCCTCGATGCGCAGCTTGGGGATGCCGGCGTCGATGGCCTGGGCCATGCCGCCTGCGTCTTCGACCTCGGTGATGTGGGCCCAGGCGCGTTCGGCGAGGTCCTGGGTGAGCTTCTCGAGGTAGTAGCTGCCGCCCCAGGGGTCGATGACGCGGGTGGTGCCGGATTCCTGCTGCAGCACGAGCTGGGTGTTGCGGGCGATGCGGGCGGAGAAGTCCGTCGGCAGCGCCAGCGCTTCGTCGAGGGCGTTGGTGTGCAGGGACTGGGTGTGGCCCTGGGTGGCGGCCATGGCTTCCACGCAGGTGCGGGCGACGTTGTTGTAGACGTCCTGGGCGGTCAGCGACCAGCCGGAGGTCTGCGAGTGGGTGCGCAGCGACAGCGATTTCGGGTTGGTCGGCTCGAACTGCTTGACCAGCTTGGACCAGAGCAGCCGCGCGGCGCGGAGTTTGGCGACCTCCATCGCGAAGTTCATGCCGATGCCCCAGAAGAACGACAGCCGGGGCGCGAACGCGTCGATGTCGAGCCCGGCCTGCTTGCCCGCGCGGAGGTATTCCACGCCGTCGGCGAGGGTGTAGGCGAGTTCGAGGTCGGCGGTGGCTCCGGCTTCCTTGATGTGGTAGCCGGAGATGGAGATGGAGTTGAACTTCGGCATCTTCTGGCTGGTGTAGGCGAAGATGTCGGAGATGATCCGCATGGAGGGCTGCGGCGGGTAGATGTAGGTGTTGCGGACCATGAACTCCTTGAGGATGTCGTTCTGAATGGTCCCGGCCAACTGCTCCGGTGCGACACCTTGTTCTTCGGCGGCGACGATGAACAGCGCCATGATGGGCAGCACCGCGCCGTTCATGGTCATCGACACGCTCATCTCGTCCAGCGGGATGCCGTCGAAGAGCTGCCGCATGTCCAGGATCGAATCGATCGCCACACCGGCCATGCCGACGTCCCCGCCGACGCGGGGGTGGTCGGAGTCGTAGCCGCGGTGGGTGGCCAGGTCGAAGGCCACCGACAGGCCCTTCTGCCCGGCGGCGAGGTTGCGCCGGTAGAACGCGTTGGACGCCTCGGCGGTGGAGAAGCCCGCGTACTGGCGCACGGTCCAGGGCTGGTTGACGTACATCGTCGGGTACGGCCCGCGCAGGAACGGCGCCAGCCCCGGGTAGGTCGACAGGAAGTCCAGACCGTCCACATCGGATTCGGTGTAGAGCGGCTGGACGTCGATGCCCTCCGGCGCCTCCCACGCCAAC
>NZ_SMLA01000120.1:0-1896 GCF_004349225.1 Saccharopolyspora karakumensis | reverse complement strand
CCGTCCGAGGATTTCGCGGCGCAGGCCAACGCCACGTCGGCGCTCTACGGCCAGGCCGATGCGGACCGCGAGGCGTTCTGGGCCGAGCAGGCATCGCGGTTGCAGTGGGACACCGAGTGGGACCAGGTCCTGGACTGGTCCGACGCGCCGTTCGCGAAGTGGTTCGTCGGCGGCACGCTCAACGTGGCCTACAACTGCGCCGACCGGCACGTCGAAGCCGGCCACGGCGACCGCGTCGCGATCCACTGGGAAGGCGAACCCGGCGACACCCGCGCCATCACCTACGCCGAACTGCAGCGCGAGGTCTCCCGCACCGCCAACGCGCTGGCCGAACTCGGCGTCGGCGCCGGCGACCGGGTCGCGATCTACCTGCCGATGCTGCCCGAGGCCGTGTTCTCCATGCTGGCCTGCGCCCGCCTCGGCGCCCTGCACAGCGTCGTGTTCGGCGGCTTCTCCTCCGAAGCGCTGCGCTCACGCATCAACGACGCCCAAGCCAAGGTCGTCATCACCGCCGACGGCCAGTACCGCCGCGGCAAGGCCCTGCCGCTGAAGGCCGGCGTCGACGAGGCCATCACCGAGGCCCCCAGCGTCGAGCACGTCCTGGTCGTGCAGCGCACCGGCATCGACGTGCAGTGGAACGACGCCCACGACAAGTGGTGGCACGAGGTCGTCGACCCCCAGGCCGACACCCACACCCCGCAGGCCTTCGACAGCGAACACCCGCTGTTCATCCTCTACACCTCCGGCACCACCGGACGCCCCAAGGGCATCCTGCACACCTCCGGCGGCTACCTCACCCAAGCCGCCTACACCCACCACCACGTCTTCGACCTCAAACCCGAGACCGACGTGTACTGGTGCACCGCCGACATCGGCTGGGTCACCGGCCACACCTACATCGTCTACGGGCCCCTGGCCAACGGCGCCACCCAGGTCATCTACGAAGGCACCCCCAACACCCCCCACGAAGGCCGCCACTGGGAGATCGTGCAGAAGTACGGCGTCACGATCTACTACACCGCGCCGACCACCATCCGCACCTTCATGAAGTGGGGCGCCGACATCCCCGCCCGCTACGACCTGTCCTCGCTGCGGGTGCTGGGCTCGGTCGGTGAACCCATCAACCCCGAAGCCTGGATCTGGTACCGCACCCACATCGGCTCCGACCGCACCCCCATCGTCGACACCTGGTGGCAAACCGAAACCGGCGCGATCATGATCTCGCCGCTGCCCGGCGTCACCGCCGCCAAACCCGGCTCGGCGCAAACCCCGCTGCCCGGCATCTCGGCCAAGGTCGTCGACGAGACCGGCACCGACGTCGGCCCCGGTGGCGGCGGCCTGCTCGTGCTCGACAAGCCCTGGCCGGCGATGCTGCGCGGCATCTGGGGCGACGACGAACGCTACAAGGACACCTACTGGTCCAAGTTCGCCGACCTGGGCTTCTACTTCGCCGGTGACGGCGCCAAGTACGACACCGACGGCGACATCTGGCTGCTCGGCCGCGTCGACGACGTCATGAACGTCTCCGGCCACCGCATCTCCACCACCGAAGTCGAATCCGCCCTGGTCTCGCACCCCAACGTCGCCGAAGCCGCCGTCGTCGGCGCCAGCGACCCCACCACCGGACAAGGCATCGTCGCCTTCGTCATCCTGCGCGGCGGCGTCGCCGACGAAGCCGGCGGCGACGCCGCACTCGCCGAACTCCGCGACCACGTGTCCAAGGAAATCGGCCCCATCGCCAAACCCCGGCAGATCATGGTCGTGCCCGAACTGCCCAAGACCCGCTCCGGCAAGATCATGCGCCGCCTGCTGCGCGACGTCGCCGAGAACCGCGAAGTCGGCGACGTCTCCACGCTCGCCGACTCCTCCGTCATGGACCTCATCTCCCAGGGCCTC
>NZ_SMLA01000011.1:0-164913 GCF_004349225.1 Saccharopolyspora karakumensis | reverse complement strand
CCCCATCGTCTGACCTCACCCCACAACCGCCCGATTCCAGTGGAAACCGGACTTCTGGTTTCAGTGGAAATCAGGTGCCCGGTTTCCACTGAAATCGTGTGGCCTGCGGCGGGGGCCGAGAGCGGGACGACCGGGGACTTGGGTTCGACCGGGGCGATCTTCCGATAGCCCTCGGACTGGTCGGGGCGGGTGTCGGGCTCGCCCTTGTTCGGCCACAGGGAGAAGGCGCGCTCGGCCTGCGCGGTGATGGTCAGCGACGGGTTCACGCCGAGGTTCGCGCTGATTGCCGAGCCGTCCACGATCGACAGCGTCGGGTAGGACCACGCCCGGTGGTACGGGTCGATGACACCGGTTTCCGGGCTGTCGCCGATCGCGCAGCCGCCCAGGAAGTGCGCGGTCAGCGGGATGTCGAACATCTCGCCCCAGGTGCCGCCCGCGATGCCGCCGATCTTGTCGGCGACCAGGTCGTTGGCGCGCTCGCCCGCCGGGATGTAGCTCGGATTCGGCGCGCCGTGACCCTGCTCGGAGGTCAGGAACCGCCTGCCGAACATCCGCTTCACGCTGGTGGTCAGGGAGTTGTCGAGGCTCTGCATGACCAGCAGGATCACCGTGCGCTGGCTCCACTTGCGCACCGAGAGCATCCGCAGCGACAGCAGCGGGTTCTCGCGCAGGAACCTCCCCAGCTGCTTCCACCGCGAGCCGTTGCCGCCCTTGGTCGCGGGGATCTGCAGCAGTCCCATCGCGTTGGCGCCCTTGGTGTAGCGGACCGGCTCGATGTGGGTGTCCTCGTCGGGGTGGAACGAGGAGGTGATCGCGACACCGGTGGAGAAGTCGCGGTCCGGGTCGACCCGGCTCACCTGCGAACCGATGATCGCCTCGGAGTTGGTGCGGGTCAGCTTGCCCAGCCGCTTGGACAGCCGCGGCAGATCACCGTTGTCGACGCTGCCGTGCAGCAGGTTCTGCGTGCCCCAGGTGCCGGCGGCGACCACGACCTGGTCGGCGCTGAAGATCTTCGGCCTGCGGTTGAGCTTCGCGCCGGTGCGGGAGGTGGCGATCCGCCAGCGCCCGTCGGCGCCCTTGCCGAGCCGGTTGACCGTGGTGAGCGGGAAGATCTCCGCTCCGGCCCGCTCCGCGAGGTACAGGTAGTTCTTGACCAGCGTGTTCTTCGCCCCGACCCGGCAGCCGGTCATGCAGGCGCCGCACTCGGTGCAGCCGGTGCGCGCCGGTCCCGCCCCGCCGAAGTAGGGGTCGCCGTCGGTGCGGCCGGGTTCGTTGAAGTACACGCCGACCGGGGTCGCGTGGAACGTGTCGGCCACGCCCATGTCCGCGGCGACCTGCTTCATCACCACGTCGTGCGGGGTCTCCGACGGCTGCTCGACCACGCCGAGCATCTTGGTGGCCTGGTCGTAGTAGGGCGCCAGCTCCGACTCCCAGTCGGTGATGTGCGCCCACTGCGAGTCCTGGTAGAAGGGCTTGAGCGGCCGGTAGAGCGTGTTGGCGTAGTTCAGCGATCCGCCGCCGACGCCGGCACCGGCGAGGATGAGCACGTCGCGGAGCATGTGGATCCGCTGCACGCCGAAGCAGCCCAGCTGCGGGGCCCACAGGAACTTGCGCAGGTCCCACGAGGTCTTCGGCAGCTCCTCGTCGGAGAACCGCCGACCCGCTTCGAGCACCGCGACCCGGTAGCCCTTCTCGGTCAGGCGCAGAGCGGCGACGCTGCCGCCGAAGCCCGAACCGATCACCACCACGTCGAAATCGGTACCGCCATCACCACGTTGTGCCATGCGCGACAGACTAAAGGAAGCTACTGAGCAGTAGCTAGTCCCGTTCCGGGGTGTGGGAGGTGCGATTCGGGCCGAGAACCCGTCAGCCGCGCAGCATCAGGCCGACCTTCTGGAACTCCTTGAGATCGCGGTAGCCCGTCTTGGCCATGGCACGGCGCAGACCGCCCATGAGGTTCATCGTTCCGTACGGATCGCTGCTCGGACCGAACAGCATCTTCTCCAGGTCGGCGTCGGTCCCGGCGAAGCCGACGATCTCGCTGCGCGGCAGGTTCGGGTGCGCGGCGGCGGAGGTCCAGTAGTAGCCCTGGGCGGGCGATTCGGTGGACTCGCTGAGCGCCTCGCCCAGCATCACCGCGTCGGCACCGCAGGCGATGGCCTTGGCGATGTCACCGGAGTAGGACAGCCCGCCGTCGGCGATGACGTGCACGTAGCGGCCGCCGGTCTCGTCCAGGTAGTCGCGGCGGGCCGCGGCGGCGTCGGCGACCGCGGTCGCCATCGGCACGCCGATGCCCAGCACCTGCGTGGTCGTGGCCGCGCGGGACTGGCCGAAGCCGACGATCACACCGGCGGCACCGGTGCGCATCAGGTGCATCGCGGTCCGGTAGTCGCCGACGCCACCGGCCACCACCGGCACGTCCAGCTCGTTGATGAAGCGCTTGAGGTTCAGCGGCTCGCCGTCGCGGGCCACGTGCTCGGCGGAGATGATCGTGCCCTGCACGAACAGCATCTCGACGCCGGCGGCCAGCAGGTCGGGGGTCAGCTCCTCGGCGTGCTGCGGGCTGACGCGCGCGGCGACCGTGACACCGGAGTCCTTGACCTGCCGGAGGGCCTCGCTGAGCAGGTCCAGCCGGATCGGCGCGGAGTGCAGCTCCTGCAGCCGCGCGATCGGCGCCTCCAGGTCGCTGGTCTCCTCGGCGAGGCGGACCACGTCGGCGATCTTGTCCTCGACGTCGGTGTGCCGGGCCCACAGGCCCTCGGCGTTGAGCACGCCCAGACCACCGAGCTCGCCCATGCGCACGGCCGAGGCCGGCGAGACGACGGCATCGGTCGGATGCGTGATCGCCGGGATGTCGAAGCGGTAGGCATCGATCTGCCAGGCCAGCGACACGTCCTTGGACGATCGGGTGCGCCGCGAGGGCACGATCTCGACGTCGTCCAAGTCGTAGCCGCGCATGGCGGTCCGGCCCATGCCGATCTCAACCTGATCGCGCACCGTGTGTCCCTCCTAGCAGCGGATGTCCAGCGAAACATTCTCTCCGCAAGCCCGGAACTCCCGCTGCCCGGGTCCCACGATCACACTCAGCGCACGGCCGAACTCACACCGTCAGGCAAGCGGCGAAGCCGCTTTCCCAGTGCCCCACCCGAGCAACCGGTACCGCCGCAGGTTCTGAGCGGCTCTCTGGTGAGGACGGCCACTCCGCCGTGTATTGGACACATCAGGAGTGGCACCCGCGGTCCAGAGAGCCGCTCAGGTTCTGCTACCCGCACCGCTGAGCAGAGCGGCCGCGGAGTTTCCCGGAAAACTCAGCGCGTGGTGTAGTTCGGCGCCTCGACCGTCATGGTGATGTCGTGCGGGTGCGACTCCTTCAGCCCGGCCGCGGTGATCCGCACCAGCTTGGCCTCCTGGAGCTCCGGGATCGTGGTGGAACCCGTGTAGCCCATGCCGGAGCGCAGACCGCCCACGAGCTGGTCGACGACCTGGGACAGCGGCCCGCGGAACGGGACCCGGCCCTCGATGCCCTCCGGGACCAGCTTGTCCTCGGAGAGCACGTCGTCCTGGAAGTAGCGGTCCTTGGAGTAGGACTTGGCCTGGCCGCGCGACTGCATCGCGCCCAGCGACCCCATGCCCCGGTAGACCTTGAACTGCTTGCCGTTGACCAGCACCAGGTCGCCGGGCGACTCGGCGGTGCCGGCGAGCAGGCTGCCCAGCATGACCGAGCTGGCACCGGCGGCGATGGCCTTGCCGATGTCACCGGAGTACTGGATGCCCCCATCGCCGATGATCGGCACACCGGCCGGCTTGCAGGCGACGCTGGCTTCGTAGATCGCGCTGATCTGCGGGACGCCGACACCGGCGACCACGCGGGTGGTGCAGATCGAGCCCGGGCCGACACCGACCTTGACCGCGTCCGCGCCCGCGTCCACCAGCGCCTGCGCGCCCGCGCGGGAGGCCACGTTGCCGCCGATGACGTCGACGGAGTTGCCCAGTTCCTTCTTCAGCGTCGTGACGGTGTCCAGCACGGCGCGCGAGTGGCCGTGGGCGGTGTCGACGATCAGCACGTCCACGCCCGCGTCGACCAGGGCCATCGCGCGCTCGTGCGAGTCCGCACCGACGCCGACGGCGGCGCCGCACAGCAGCCGGCCGTCGGGGTCCTTGGTGGCGCTCGGGTACTGCTCGGTCTTGACGAAGTCCTTGACGGTGATCAGGCCGCGCAGCTTGCCCGCGCCGTCGACGATCGGCAGCTTCTCGATCTTGTTGCGGCGCAGCAGGCCGAGCGCCGCGTCGGCGGTGACGCCGACCTGCGCGGTGATCAGCGGCGCGGTGGTCATGACCTCGCGCACCTTGCGCGTGTAGTCGACCTCGAAGCGCATGTCGCGGTTGGTGATGATGCCGACCAGCGTGCCGTCGGGGTCGGTCACCGGGACACCGGAGATCCGGAACCGGGCGCACAGCGCGTCGACCTCGGCGAGGGTGTCCTCCGGCGAACAGGTCACCGGGTCGGTCACCATGCCCGCCTCGGAGCGCTTGACGACCTCGACCTGCGACGCCTGCTCCTCGACGGAGAGGTTGCGCTGCAGGATGCCGACGCCGCCCTGGCGGGCCATCGCGATCGCCATCCGGGCCTCGGTCACGGTGTCCATCGCGGCGGACAGCAGCGGGACGCGGAGGCGAACGTTGCGGGAGAGCTGGGTCGAGGTGTCCACCGCGCTCGGGATGACGTCAGACTCGTCGGGCAGCAAGAGCACGTCATCGAAGGTCAGACCCAGCGTCGCGAACTTATCGGGGAGGCCGGGAGCGGAGAGTTCGCTGGTCATGGCGAGGGATGTGCCTTCCTTCACGATATGGCCCACAAACCTTCAAGGTGCGGCTTGCTGGGATTACCACGGCGATCGCGTCCTGCGCATCAGCTGTGCTGATGAACAACGCGGTGTCCGGATAGAGGATTCCCCAGATGATAGAGACCACAGGTCAGGGCGCGGTTGCCCCGTCCCGGCAGGGGTGCGCCAGACCACGGGCAGTGGCCGCAGGCGTGTGAAACCCGCCCCGCGAGCCCCGCGCAGGCGATGCGCCCGGTACCGTGCGGGCCGTGCCGCACGATCCGATGCCACCAGACCCGTTCGCGGGTGATCCGGAAGATCCGAGCATGGCACTCGGTGACCACGACGCCGAGGACGGTCCGCCGCTCGGCGACGAGGAGCGCGCCGAGCTGCTCGCAGACCTGACCGACCTGGCCGTCTACCAGGCCCTCCTGGAGCCCAGGGGCGTTCGCGGCATCGTGGTCGACTGCGCGGACTGCGGAGAGTGCCACTACCACGACTGGGAGCTGCTGCGCTCGAGCCTCTCCCAGCTCCTGCACGACGGCCGCATGCGCCCCCACGAACCGGCCTTCGACCCGGACCCAGGCCAGTACGTCACCTGGGAGTACTGCCGAGGCTACGCAGACGGCATGACGGAGAGCGAAAGCGCACTCTGAGCGCGCGCTCCCAAGCGGTTCACGTCAGGCAAGCGCCGAAGGCGCTTTCTCCTCGCCCCACCCGGGCAACCGGCACCGCCGCGGGTTCTCAGACGTCGTCTGGCGAGGACAGCCGTAGCGCCGCGTATCCGTTCATACTCAAGTCTCGGATCCCGGAGCCAGACGGCGTCTGAGGTTCCGCCACCCGCACCGCCACGCAGAAGAAGGACCCCTCTTCCAGAAGAGGAGTCCATCGCTGCATCAAGGCGTTGACGTCTGCGGTTGGTTGGGCCAGAACCATCCGCCGGACGAGCTCTCCGAACTGCTGGTCTCGCTCGGCGAGGTGGTCGGCGAGGTCGGGCCGGTGGTGCTCGACGGCGGGGTGGTGCTGTTGGTCGGCGGCACGCCCGGGGGCGGCGGCAACGGCTGGGACGGCGACGGCTGAGTCGTCGGCGGCAGCGTCGTCGTCGGCGTCGAGGACTGCGAGGAGTCGTTGTCGCCCTGGCCGATGCGCATGGTCAGCGACTCGTGCGCGGCCCGGAGCTCGGACAGGCCGTGCTCCTTGTCCACGTCGGCCAGGTGCTGGTTGGCCGACCGCAGCGCCTCCTCGGCTGCCAGCCGGTTGCCCCGCTCGACCTCGCTCTCGGCCGTGTCGAGGTCCGTGCGAGCCGAGGCGGCGGCCTGGACGGCGCGCGTGTGATCGGTGTAGAGCACCTGCGCCACGCCCCACAGCATGTCGCCGGGTTGCGCGTCCCGGGCGGCCACGCCGACGCCGGTGAAGGTGATCATCAGAACCGCTGCCGCGGTGGCCACCGGGACGAGGTGCCTGCGGCGCAGGAAGCTGCGCGGCCGGCCGGCCTCGGCGATCGCCGCAACGGCGGTGTCGGTGTCCACCAGGTCACCGATCGGTGCCGAGTCGACGTCCTGACGCCACGCCACCAGCAGCTGTTCCAGGCTGGGGCCGTCGTCGGCCGTCGCGGGCACGTCGGGGTTGGTCCCGCCCAGCGCGTCGAGGAGGACGTCGTCCTCCTGCAGCGCGGCCAGGTCGATCGGTTCGTCGCTGAAGTCGTCGAGGTCGGTGAGCTCCTCGTCCGCGTCACCGCGCGGACGGAAGGTCAGCACCTCGGCGCCGGCCTCTTCGCGGGAGGTCTCGGACTCATCTGAGCCGGAGTCCCGGTGGTTGTCGCTCAGTTCCGTTCCCTCGCCTGCGGATCCCTCAGCAGGAGCCAGGTCCTGCCCGTCTGCATGGGTCGAACGGTCCTGCTCCAGGGCGGATTCCTCGACGGGTTCGCCTCCCAGCTCCCCATCGGGCCCTTTCCGCTCAGCCATTCAGACCACCTCCTCCGCGGACAGCGTCTTCCGCAACCGGGCCAGTGCGCGATGTTGTGCTACGCGCACAGCGCCCGGTGTCGAGCCGACCGCTTCGGCGGTTTCCTCCGCCGACAGCCCGACTACCACCCGGAGCAGCAAGATTTCCCGCTGCTTGGCCGGGAGGATTTGGAGCAACTGCGCCATCCTGCCCGAGAGCTCACCCTGCATCGCCCGCTGCTCTGGACCGGCCTCGGACTCCGGGGTGTCCGGCATGTCCGCGACCGGTTCTGAACGGTTGCGAGCTGACGCACGGTGCGCATCAGCCACCTTGTGCGCGGCGATGCCGTACACGAACGCCAAGAACGGACGACCCTGGTCCTTGTAAGTGGGCAGCGCGGTGAGCACCGCCAAGCACACTTCCTGGGCGACGTCGTCCGCTGACGCGAACGACCTCTCGTTTCGTCCGACCCTGGCGCGGCAGTACCGCACCACCAAAGGACGGATTTCGGCCAGCAAGCGCTCAATCGACTGACGATCGCCGTCGACGGCGGCGCTTACAAGAGCGTCCAGCCCGTCCCCCACATTGGTCATCGCAGACAGCAGCCCTGGTGTTACGCGTTCAAGCGATTCGGATTTGCCCGGCGTGTTTCGCGTGCACCGCACGCCGCGCCGTGGTCACCGTACCGGGCTGGAGGCGTTCGCAGAACAGGGACCGGGGGTCGGGGGCCGTCGTCGTCACGCATCCACATCTACCAGAAGCCGTGGCCGGCGGTGTTTGTCCAGGCCACCGACATCGTCGTGGTGCGTGGGACAGCGGTCGGAGACGATCTTCACATCGTCTCGAGCGAGGTGCGCGGCGGCGGCGACGGCCGAGTGGAGAAGGTTCTCGCCGCCAGCACCTGAAGCGGGGCCGACCGGAGGCGGCTATGGCTCACATCACGAATTCCCTGCGTCGCCGTGAAACACGGCGGGCACGAGCGCGATGCGAGCCACAGCCACTCCCGAAGCGTCAGCTCACCGGAAGGCACTCTCGTCGGGCGGTCACCGGCGTCCCCCAACTCCGTGCCGGTGCCACCTTGTCACCAGCTCAGGCGACGAGACCGCGGCGGAACCCGTGCGCCACCGCTTGAGCGCGGTCGCGGACGCCGAGCTTGCGGAACAGCCGGCGCGCGTGGGTCTTGACCGTGTCTTCGGAGAGGTAGAGCTCGCGGCCGATCTGGCCGTTGCTCTTGCCCTGGCTCATGCCGCGCAGCACCTGGAGCTCGCGCTCCGTGAGCTGCACGCCGGGGTCGGACGGTTGCCGCGGTGCGGGCACCGAGGTGCTTGCCAGCGTGTGGGCCAGCGCCGCGACGAGTTCGGGCCGGGACGCGTCCCAGCGGAGGTAACCGCGGGCACCACCGGCGATGGCCGCGGCGATGCTGGCCGCGTCGTCGGGGGCGCCGAAGACGATCACGTTGGCTTGGGGATGCGCGGAGACGAGCCGGCGCGTGGCCTCGACGCCGTTGGGCACGGCGCGCTGGGTTCCCACCAGCACGACGTCCACGGCCTGCCGCGAGAAACGGGCCAACAGCTCGTCGCCATGTGCGACGCAATCGATCCGGCTCACTCCGGGGACAGCTGACATCACACGAGTGAGCCCTTCCCGGACGCTACGTCGGTCATCGCAGATCAAGACCGTCGTCACGGGAACTCCTTCCTGCAGGCGAGTGACGTTCCACATCCCCTATCGGACGCATGAGGCGAAACCTTGACACGATCCGGTGCTTAATCCCTCCAGAATTCGGGCCGCGGACACACGTGAGGGACGTTCACCGGAACGGAGCAGGCGCTAGCCGTTACCCCTCGAGAGGGCCCGACCCCGCGTCATACCTGCGATGTTCACCCGTTCGCTGCCAATGTGACGATCACTTCGCCCGTCCGAACGAACATCGAGATCGACCCCGCAAATGGTTCTGTGATTTGGGTCACATAGTACTCAACTCAGCCCAGGACGGTAGCGGAAACCCGGGACACCGCGGTCTCGAGCGACCCGAGCAGCTCCACGTGGCCGGGCAGCGCCTCGGCCGACCAGCCCGCCCCGGCGACGAACGCGCGAGCCCGCTGCCGGGTGATCGGGATGTCGTCGAGGACGCGCGGAGCCGCGTAGTACGGCTGGTCCGCCCACAGCACCACGGCGGCCGGCGCGGAGCGCTTCACCGCGGCGGCCAGGCCCTCGCGGGGCAGGGCGGCGCCGAACAGCCGGTGCCCGACCCGGTTCGCCGCCAGCGCGGCGGCCAGCGCCACGAGTTCGAGCTCCTGGTTCTCGCCGGGAACCGGTGCGAGCACCACCGGGCGCGGGTTCTCCGGCTTCGGAGCCCGCGCGATGACCGAGCGCAGCGCCGTCGACGCGCAGTCGTTGAGCAGCTGGAGCACTTCCACGCCGGTCCCGGACCGCTGCCTGCGCTCGCTGACCGCGCGCAGCACCGGCTGGAGCATCTCCTGCCAGGTCCGGACCACGCCGTCGCCGTCCATCGACTCGATCAGCAGCTGCTGCACCGACCACGAGTCCAGCGCCAGCGCCGCGCGGCCCAGCCCGCGGGTTCGCGGCCCGGCACCGGAGAGCTTGAGACCCCTGCCACCCGTGTTGGCCCCGGCCACCAGGGCGAGTTCGTCATCGGCGCCGTCGAGCACGCCGGACATCAGCAGCGGCCCGTCCTCGGCGTCGGCCCGCTCCGGCGAGGAACCGTCCGAGCGGCGCTGCGGAGGCGGTGCGGCGACCGTGCGGGCGTAGCGGGCGGCCTCCATCGGCGAGGCGCCGCGCAGCAGCGCGCGCTGCATCTGCTCCAGGCGAGCGATGTCGTCCGGCCCGTAGCGGCGGTGCCTGCCGCTGGTGTGGTCGCTGGGGCCCAAGCCGTACCGGCGGTCCCAGGTGCGCAGCGTGGCGGGCGCGACGCCGAGCCTGCGTGCAACCGCGGCGACGCTGAGCCTCGGCTCGTCGTCCAGACCGATCCCCTCCGGCTCCTGCGCTGACGCCTCCGACGCGTCCGCTCGATCACCAGCCGGTGAATCGCCGAGCGGGTCGGGGGTGTGCACCCCCGCAATTGGTTCAGGCCGCGTCGTCACCCGGCACATATTCCGGTTCTCACCCGCCGAGAGCAAGCCGGTCGGACTTCGATCACCCCATTTCCAAGGATCACACCAATGATGAACAGCTTTTGGCGCGAAAGGGGTTGAACAAGTTTTGACTCGGTTCTACGGTCGGATCATGCGAGGCTGCGGCGGTCCCGCCGTAGCAAGGGAGGGGATCCACCGGTGGGAGGTGGTTGTCGCAATGGCAGACACTCGACGTCTTCCAGGACCGAACGCCGATATCTGGGATTGGCAGATACGGGGCTCGTGCAGGGGGATGGACAGCGCGTACTTCTTTCATCCGGACGGAGAGCGAGGTCCGGCACGAGCGAGGCGTGAGGCTAAGGCGAAGGAGGTGTGCCAGCACTGCCCTGTGCTCGCCCAATGCCGCACTCACGCATTGGCGGTCCAGGAGCCGTACGGCATCTGGGGAGGACTGTCCGAGTCGGAACGGGAAGTGATCATCAAGGCGCGCAAGCGCCACCAGCTGGCCGTAGCAGCCGGCTGACCCCAGGACCATGACCGGCGGTGGGGGAAGCGCCGCAGGTCAGGTGGCCGGGAACGAATGGCACGAGGGGCGTCATTCGCTCCCGGCGGAAGCGAAAAAGAGATCGGGGCGGTACCCAGGCATGGGTACCGCCCCGATCTTCACGTCGAGCGAGCGGTGCAGCCGCTCGTCGCTCCTGAACGACCCGCACCGCCGCGCGGGCGGGTCGTTCAGATCACCTCTGGTCAGTGGCCGTGGCCGTGGCCGTGTCCGTGACCCGCGGCTTCCTCGGTCTCCTCCGGCTTGTCCACGACGGCGCTCTCGGTGGTGAGCACCATGCGGGCGATGGAGGCCGCGTTGGCGACCGCGGAGCGGGTCACCTTCAGCGGGTCGACGATGCCGGCCTGCACCAGGTCGCCGTACTCGCCGGTGGCGGCGTTGTAGCCGGAACCCCAGTCGAGGTCGCGGACCTTGGACACCACGACGGCGCCCTCCTGCCCGGCGTTGGCGGCGATCCAGAACAGCGGAGCCTTTAGCGCGCGGCGGACCAGCTGCACACCGGTCGCCTCGTCACCGGTCAGGCCGAGGTTGTCCTCCAGCGACTTGGCGGCGTGGATCAGCGCGGACCCACCACCGGGGACGCTGCCCTCCTCCGCAGCGGCCTTGGAGGCCGCGACGGCGTCCTCGATCCGGGACTTGCGCTCCTTGAGCTCGGTCTCGGTGGCCGCGCCGACCTTGATCACCGCGACGCCGCCGGCCAGCTTGGCCAGCCGCTCCTGCAGCTTCTCGCGGTCCCAGTCGGAGTCGGTCGCCTCGATCTCCTTGCGGAGCTGAGCGGCGCGCTCGGAGACGTCCGCGGCGGAGCCGCGACCGTCGACCAGGGTGGTCTCGTCCTTGGTGACGGTGACCCGGCGGGCCGCACCCAGCACCTCGGGGCCGCACTCGGAGAGCTTCAGGCCCAGCTCGGGCGCGATGACCTGAGCACCGGTGACGATGGCCAGGTCGTCCATGAACGCCTTGCGGCGGTCACCGAAGAAGGGCGCCTTGACCGCGACGACCTTGAGGGTCTTGCGCACGGCGTTGACGGCCAGGGTCGACAGCGCCTCGCCCTCGACGTCCTCGGCCACGATCAGCAGCGGCTTGCCGTCCTGCACGACCTTCTCCAGCAGCGGCAGCAGCTCCTGGATGTTGGAGATCTTCTCCCGGTGCAGCAGGATCTGCGCGTCCTCCAGGACGGCTTCCTGACGCTCGGCGTCGGTGACGAAGTGCGGCGAGACGAAGCCCTTGTCGAACTGCACGCCCTCGGTGAGGTCCAGCTCGGTGGCCAGCGTCGAGGACTCCTCGATGCTGATGACGCCGTCCTCGCCGACCTTCTCCATGGCCTCGCCGATCAGGTCGCCGATGGCCTCGTCGCGCGAGGACACGGTGGCGATCTGGGCGATGTTGTCCCGGCCCTTGACCGGGGTGGCCTTGGCCTTCAGGGCCTCGACCACGGCCTCGGCGGCCAGGGTGACGCCCTTGTTCAGCGACGCCGGGTTCGCGCCCGCGGCCAGGTTGCGCAGGCCCTCGCGGACCAGCGACTGGGCCAGCACGGTCGCGGTGGTGGTTCCGTCACCGGCGACGTCGTTGGTCTTGGTCGCGACGTTCTTGGCGAGCTGGGCGCCCAGGTTCTCGAACGGGTCGTCGAGCTCGATCTCGCGAGCGATGGTGACGCCGTCGTTGGTGATCTGCGGTCCGCCGAACTGCTTGTCCAGCACGACGTGCCGGCCTCGCGGCCCGAGCGTGACCTTCACCGCGTCGGCGAGCTGGTTGACGCCGCTTTCCAGCGCACGGCGCGCCTGCTCGTCGAAGGTGATCTGCTTAGCCATCTTTGCTACAGCCCTTCAGATGAGTGCCTGATCCCGAACATGCAGCCGCCCCGGCGGTCCCGCGGTCGGGACCGCCGGGGCGGCTGTTGCCCACGCTGGGTGGGCGCACGATGATCTGGCGTCAGTTGACGACGGCCAGCACGTCGCGGGCGGAGAGGATCAGGTACTCCTCGCCGTTGTACTTGACCTCGGTTCCGCCGTACTTCGAGTAGATGACGACGTCGCCTTCCTTCACATCCACGGGGATGCGGTTGCCCTTGTCGTCGATGCGACCCGGGCCGACTGCCAGGACCTTGCCCTCCTGGGGCTTTTCCTTGGCGGTGTCCGGGATCACGATGCCGGACGCAGTCGTCGTCTCGGCTTCGCTCGCCTGGACCACGATCTTGTCCTCAAGCGGCTTGATGCTCGCCACGGTGTGACCTCCACCTTCTGGGGCCTTCGAAGCGTTGGCTGGGAATGACGGCTCCGTCGCTCCCCGTCGTCGCGGGTGCCGGGGCGCGGTGGCGCCGTGCTGCTAGCACTCTACCTAGGAGAGTGCCAGCGCTCAACAACCACCCGCTCACCCGAACGCCGGAACGCGACTTGCGCA
This sequence comes from Saccharopolyspora karakumensis, assembly GCF_004349225.1. NCBI lineage: Bacteria > Bacillati > Actinomycetota > Actinomycetes > Pseudonocardiales > Pseudonocardiaceae > Saccharopolyspora > Saccharopolyspora karakumensis. Next base: position 152,092 of record NZ_SMLA01000011.1, on the reverse strand, counting down.
TTCAACGGCACCGCTCGGACCTCGCGGCGAGCGGGGTTCATTCAACCCGCACCGAGCCCTCCGCGATCGCCGTTTCGGACCTCTTTCACCCAACGGGGCGACAGAGTCACCGACGGTGGCGGCACGCGGTGTCGATCACCGCACCCCGGTCCACCTGCGACGTCGTGACCTGTGCTGTGCGGACAGTGATCATCGCTGGTAGATCGGCATGCGGGGAATCTCACCAATGCCTCCAGGTGGTTCACACCTGCGGTGTCCGGTGGCCTAGGTTGCACGGCATGCCAGCCCTCTCCAAGCCCGCGAACCGGCCGTGGGAGCGACGTCCCCGACCCGCTCGCCCGCCTGGTCCGTCCGGCCCCCCGACCCGATCCAGCTGGCGTCCGAAGTAAGCGACGCCGCGAGCCAATCTTCAACGCCCCATGCGCGCAGCGGCGCCGGTCGCTCAGGTGACCGATCGCCGGCGACTGCGCCGCCCGCACCGCATGCGGGCTCCGCTCAGACCAGACCGCACTGCTGCGGTCGCCTGATTTTGCCGACAATTCACCAGACCCTCCAGGCATGTCGGTAGTTTCCGCCTTCGCCAGGCGATCACCGTCGATCTCCGGATGCGTCCGAAGGAAGACCTGGAGGGCTTGAGATGTCCGATCCCCACGTTCCGTTATCCGGCCGACTCACCCGGCGCGCCGTGCTGCTCGGCGGCGCCGCCGCCTTCGGCGCGACCGCGCTGGGTGGCTCGGCCGTTGCCCACGCGCTGGCGATGCCCGGCGCGGGTGTGCGCAAGCTGGCCGATCCCTTCACCCTCGGCGTCGCCTCCGGCGACCCGCTGTCCGACGGCGTGGTGCTGTGGACCCGGCTCGCGCCCGAACCCACCAACGACGACGGCCTGGGCGGGATGCCCGAGAAGGTCGTGCCGGTGCAGTGGGAGGTCGCGACCGACGAGAAGTTCAGCGACGTCGTGCAGTCCGGTGAGGCGCAGGCCGCGCCGGAGCTCGGGCACAGCGTCCACGTCGAGCTGGAAGGCCTCCAGCCGGGCGCCGAGTACTTCTACCGGTTCAAGGCGCAGGACGCGATCTCGCCGGTCGGCCGCACCCGGACCGCCCCGGCGGCGGGTTCGCTCGGCGAGCTGACCATGTGCTTCGCCTCGTGCGCGCACTACGGCGAGGGCTACTTCACCGCCTACAAGCGGATGGCCGAGGACGAACCGCACCTGATCCTGCACCTCGGCGACTACCAGTACGAGTACGCCGCGGCCGACGACGACGTCCGGAAGGTCCTCGGACCGGAGACCCGCACGCTCGCCAACTACCGGCAGCGCCACGCGCAGTACAAGACCGACCCGGACCTGCAGCTCGCGCACGCCACCGCGCCGTGGGTCGTGGTCTGGGACGACCACGAGACCGAGAACAACTGGGCCGACGAGACCCCGGAGAAGCCCGACGACGGATTCCTCGACCGCCGCGAGGCCGCGTTCCAGGCGTACTACGAGAACATGCCGCTGCGTTCGACTTCCCAGCCGAGCGGGATCGATCTCCAGCTGTACCGCCGACTTTCGTGGGGTTCGCTGGTGAACTTCCACATGCTCGACACCCGGCAGTACCGCAGCGACCAGGCCTGCGGCGACGGCGTCCAGTCCGGCTGCGACGACCGCGAGGACCCGACCCGCTCGCTGACCGGCGCAGAGCAGGAGAAGTGGCTCGTCGACGGGTTCAACAGCACGTCGGCTCGCTGGGACGTGCTGGGGCAGCAGGTGTTCTTCTCCAAGATCGACCTGACCCCGGGTTCCGAAGAGGGCTACAACATGGACGCCTGGGACGGCTACGTCGCCAACCGCGACCGCATCGCCGACGCCATGGCCGACAGCGCGGTCCGCAACGGGGTCGTGCTCACCGGTGACGTCCACCGGCACTGGGCGGCGGAGATCAAGCGCACCCACGACGACCAGGACTCCCCCGCGGTCGGCACCGAGCTGGTGACCACGTCGATCACCAGCGGTGGCGACGGCAGCGACGACGCCAACGGGGACGTCCTGGCCGAGAACCCGCACGTGAAGTACTACGCGAACCGCCGGGGCTACGTCCGGACGAAGTTCACCGAGTCCCAGCTCACGGCCGACTACCGGACCCTGGCGAAGGTGTCCGAACAGGACGCCCCGGCCAAGACCGCCAAGACCTTCGTCGTCGAGGACGGCAAGCCCGCCCTCAACCCCGCCTGACCCCGGGCCGCGAGTTCCCACCACCCGATCGAGCCCGAGCGCGGTGCCGTCCCCGGCATCACTGCCCGGGCCTCGATCGGGTGGTGGTTCGTGCCTGCCGCCGGGTTCAGTGGAAAACGGGCGTCAGGTTTCCACCGAAGTGTTCCCGGATTTCCACTGAAATCGTGCCGTTCACCCTGCCGAGGAGCGGTGGCAGACTGACGGGGTGCGTTTGGTGTGGGTGGTTGTCGTGGTGGCCGCTGGGGTTCTGGTCGCCCCGTTCGCGTGGGCCTGGGGTCGAAGCGTCGGCCGGGTTCGAGGCGTGGGGGACGTGCCCGAGTTGGACGTCGCCCTGGTCCTGGGCGCCGGGGTCCGGTGGGACGGCGTTCCCAGCCGCATCCTCCAGGGGCGGTTGGACGTCGCTCGGGAGCTGTTCCGGGCCGGGAAGGTCCGGCGGATCATCGTCAGCGGCTCGCCCGAGTCGCGCGGGCACAGCGAGCCGATCGTGATGCGGCACTACCTGCGGGCGCGCGGAGTCCCGGACGAGGCCGTGGTGCTAGACGAGTCCGGTGTGGACACCTACTCCTCCTGCCGGAAGGCCGCCGAGGAGCACGACTCGCTGGTCGTGGTGACCACGCGCTTCCACCTGCGGCGATCGATCGCGCTCGCGCGGCGGTTCGGCATCGACGCCTACGGCGTCGGGCACGACGCCGCCGCCGACGGGCTCCGGCGGGTCAACGCGCGCGCGACCCGCCGCGAGGTCCTCGCGACCGTCAAGGCGTTCTGGCTGCCCCGCTGAGCTCTACCGCACGACGATCGTGTGCACCGGCAGACCCGGGTTCGCCGGCATGTCCAGCGGCGACGGCTTGGCGCCGGAGTGCAGCACGTGCGCGCCCAGCGCCGCGATCATCGCGCCGTTGTCGGTGCACAGCCGGGGACGCGGCACGCGCAGCGTGATCCCGGCCGCCGCGCAGCGCTCGCGCGCCAGCTCCGACAGCCGCGAATTCGCCGCCACCCCACCGGAGATCACCAGGGTGTCGATGTCGTGGTCCTGCGCCGCGCGGACCGCCTTGGCGGTGAGCACGTCGGCGACGGCCTCCTGGAACGAGGCGCACACGTCCGGGATCGGGATGTCCCGGCCCGCGCGCTGCTCGGTCTCCACCCAGCGGGCGACCGCGGTCTTCAGGCCGGAGAAGGAGAAGTCGTACTTGGCGTCGCGCGGACCGGTGAGCCCGCGCGGGAACGCGATGGCCTTCGGGTCGCCGAGCTTGGCCTGCTGGTCGATCGGCGGGCCGCCCGGGTAGGGCAGGTCGAGGATGCGGGCGACCTTGTCGTAGGCCTCGCCCGCGGCGTCGTCGATGGTCGTGCCGACCTCGGTGATCTTCTCCCCGACGCCCTCCACCAGCAGCAACTGGCTGTGCCCGCCGGAGACCAGCAGGGCCAAGCAGCGCTCCGGCAGCGGACCGTGCTCCAAGGTGTCCACGGCGACGTGCCCGCCCAGGTGGTTCACGCCGAACAGCGGCACGTCGAGCGCGGTCGCGTACGCCTTGGCGGAGGCGACGCCGACCATCAGCGCCCCGGCCAGACCGGGACCGGCCGTGACGGCGATCGCGTCCACATCGGACAGCGCGAGCCCCGATTCGTCCAGCGCGCGGCGCATCGTCGGCGCCATGGCGGCCAGGTGCGCGCGGCTGGCGATCTCCGGAACGACGCCGCCGAACCGCGCGTGCTCGTCCACACTGGACGCGACCGCGTCGGCCAGCAGCTCCACGCGGCCGTCGGCGGAGAGCCGGACCAGACCGACTCCCGTCTCATCGCAGGAACTCTCGATCCCCAGAACGATCCGCTCGCTCATGACGCCTCCAGTGTCATGCGGGGCACCCGCGCCCGGTCGGCTCACACGAGCGCGGGGAGGAGCAGTGTCGCTCATGACGCCTCCACGGCTTCGCGTCGCATGGTGTGGGCATCGGCACCCGAGGGCTGGTAGTACCGCGGGCGCAGGCCGACGATCTCGAAACCGTGGTCGCGGTACATCGCGATCGCCGGCTCGTTGTCGGTGCGCACCTCCAGGAACGTCGTCGCCCGGTGCTCGTCGGCGCGCGTCAGCAGCGCCCGCAGCAGGGCCTTGCCGACGCCGCGTCCCTGGTGCGCGGGGTCGACGCCGATGGTGTGGACCTCGGCCTCCGCGTGCGGCGGGCGGCCGTTGACCGCCAGGCCCGCGTAACCGATCAGCCGTTCGTCGAGGTAGGCGCCGAGGTAGTAGTGGCCCTGGTCCAGCTCGGAGGAGAACGCCGCCTTCGACCACGGGTCGTCGCCGCCGAAGAGCACCTGCTCCAGCTGCGCGCAGCGGCGCAGGTCGGCCCGCCGCAGCTTGAGGACCTCGACCTCGGTGACCGACTCGCTCACCGGGTGAGCACCGACTTCCGCTTCCCCGGCTCCTCGGCGTCCGGTCGCCGCAGGTACAGCGGCACCAGCGGCTCGGGGTCGGAGTCGAGCGCGGCGGCGGCCACCAGTCCGGCGGGGGTGGGGAACCGCGGCTCGACGGCGTCGAGGCCGACTGCCTCCGCGAGCTCCCCCGCCGCGACCGCGCAGCCGCTGGTGGGGACGTCGGCGGGGCGCGCGACGTGCGGGCCGTGGACGCGGGTCGCGCCGTCGTAGGCGGCCCAGTAGGTCTCCTTGCGGCGCGCGTCGGTGGCGACCAGCAGCGGGCCGGTCACCTCAGCGGCGGCGGCGATGGCGTCCAGGCTGCACACCGGGTGCACCGGGACGTCGCACGCCTGACCGAGGGCGGCGGCGGTGGCCAGGCCGACCCGCAGGCCGGTGAAGGGCCCCGGTCCGATCCCGGCGACGATCGCGTCGACGTCGGCGAAGCCGCGACCGGCCTCGTCCATGACGTCGACCAGCTGCGGCATCAGGAGTTCGCCGTGCGCGCGCGGGTTGATCGTGACGCGCTCGGCGAGAACCCGCGGGCTGCCTTCGTCGAGGTCGACCAGCCCCGCCGTGACCGCGGGCGTCGAGGTGTCCAGCGCAATGACGAGCACAGCTATCCAGCGTACGTCAGCGCTGGTCACGGACGTCCATCGGGTCAGCGGGCACCGCTGCGCGCGGTCTGCGAGACCACACCCCGGATGCGCGGCGGAACCTCAGCGCATCGCGTGCTGCTGCTTGGCGCGGGTGACGGCCATGACGTGCTCCATCAGGGTCGTCAGCAGCTGCTTGTTGGAGTCCCGCTGCCGCGCGTCGCACAGCATGATCGGCACGTTCTCGTCGATGTCCAGCGCGCGCCGGACCTCTTCCGGGTCGTAGATCTGGGTGCCGTTGAAGCAGTTCACACCGATGATGAACGGCAGCCCGCGGCCCTCGAAGTAGTCGATCGCCGCGAAGCAGGTGTCCAGTCGCCGGGTGTCGGCCAGCACGATCGCCCCGAGAGCCCCGTTGGCCAGTTCGTTCCACATGAACCAGAAGCGCTCCTGGCCCGGGGTCCCGAACAGGTACAGGATCAGGTCGGAACTGATGGTGATGCGGCCGAAGTCGAAGGCCACCGTGGTGGTGGTCTTGCGCTCCACGCCCGTCAGGTCGTCGACCCCGGCGCTCGCCTCGGTCAGCGTCTCCTCGGTCCGCAGGGGCACGATCTCGCTGACCGACCCCACCAGGGTCGTCTTGCCGACACCGAACCCGCCCGCGATGAGGATCTTCGCGGCGACCGCGTTGAGGCTGGCTTGTTCAGAGTTTGCGGATCCCATCCAGCACCTTCTGCATCATGTCGAGGCTCGGTCCGGTCGTCGGCGACGAGTCCGGTCCGAAGACCACGTAGTCCCGCTCGATCAAGTCACTGATCAGAATCTTCACCACGCCCAGCGGCAAGTCCGCTCGTGCGGCGACCTCGGCGACCGAGACCGGATACCCGCATCCCGCCAGGACCCGCTGGTAGTTGGGCGACAGCGCACGCGCGTTCGGCGGCAGCGGTTGGCGCGCCACGACGAGCGTGATCAGGTCGAGCTCGTAGCTCGTGGCCCGCGTACGCCCCTTGGTCAGGGCGTACGGACGCACCACCGGTCCCGCATCCTCGTCGAACCATCCTCGCCCACCTGACATGGCGCTCACACATCAAGGGGAGAACCGGCGGCACGGGGCGCGGAGCTCAGGTAGTTGCCCACCCGGGTCACCATGCGGTTCGCCTCGAAGGCGATCATGCCGAGGTCGGCGTCCGCGGCGGCGATCAGCGCGAGGCAGGCGCCCTCGCTGGCCGCGGTGACCATCAGGAAGCAGTTCGCCATCTCCACGACTGTCTGGTAGACCTCACCACCGTCGAACTGCAGCGCCGCGCCCTTCGACAGGCTCTGGAATCCGGAGGCGACGGCCGCCAGGTGCTCCGCGTCGGCTTGGCCGAGCTGCGGCGTCTTGCCCAGCAGCAGGCCGTCGGAGGACAGCAACGCGGCCTTGTCCGCGCCGGCCAGCCGCTGCACGAGATCGTTGAGCAGCCAGTCAACTTCCTTGCTATAAGCCTTCAGCGTCATGCCTCGTTTCCTCCTGGCCGCGCACCATCGTTGTTCACGTCGTTGGTGCGCGCTCGCTTGGTGCCTGTCTGGAAGGCGTTCATGCTGTTGCGGAACCTGTCGGGCGTCCGCGGCGGACCGCTGCTGGGAGCGGGCTGCTGCGGCGCGGCTTCGGGCTTCTGGTTCTGGTCGATCTGGGCGCGGAGCGGCGCCGCGAGATTGGCCTTCTGACCGCGCCGGCGCTGCGGGAGCGGCGGCTTGTCGGCCGAGCTGGAAACCGACGTGTTCACCGAAACCCCGGCCGTGGTACCGCTCTTCGGCGGACCAGAGCCGTTGGTTCCGTTCGCAACGACCTCCGTCGGGAGGATTTCACCAGACGCGTTGGGCATGTTCGACGACAGCCCCGGCATGTTCGCCGGAGCCTCCGGCGCGATCCGCCGTCCCATCGCCGGACGCTGCTGTTCGTTGGCCCGGGGTTCGGGCTGGCGCGGCGGCGCGGCGGGGCGACGCTGCTCGGCCGGGTTCGGCTGCGGCGCACCGATCTCGCCGGTGGCCGGCCCGGATCCGTTGGTACCCTGGTGGGTCCAGCGCTGCGTGGCCGCCTCGTGGCCGACCGGGTTGTGCGGGGTGATCGGGCTGTCCGGTCCGATCGGGTCCGGCATGACGTCCGGGTCGAGCCGGCCCTCCATCCAGCGCTTGCGCGGGATCTTCGGGCGTGTCTCCGGCTCGGCGGCCGGGATCGCGGGCTGCGAACCGCTCTGCTCGACGCGCTCCTGGCGCTCGGTCTGCGGACCGCGCTCGGCGACGATGTGGTTCGGGATCAGCGCCACGGCCCGGATGCCGCCGTAGGCGGAGTCGCGCAGGGTGACCTTGATGCCGTGCCTGCCCGCCAGCTGCGCGACCACGAACAGACCCATCCGGGCCTCTTCGGACAGCGCCATCACCGAGAAGTCGGGCGGGCTGGCCAGCAGCTGGTTGAGCTCGTCGAGCTTCTCGGCCTCCAGGCCGATGCCCTGGTCCTCGATCTCGACGATGATGCCCTTGCCGACCACGTTGCCGCGGACCTCGACGTGCGATTCCGGCGGCGAGAACGAGGTCGCGTTGTCGACCAGCTCGGCGAGCAGGTGCACGAGGTCGGCGACCGCGCGGCCCTGCACCGAGATCTCCGGCAGCTGCTGGATCTCGACGCGGGCGTAGAGCTCGGTCTCGGCGACCGCGCCCTGCACGACGTCGTGCAGCAGGACCGGGTTGCGCCACTGCCGGCCGGGGCGCTGACCACCGAGGATGATCAGGTTCTCGGCGTTGCGGCGGGACTGGGTGGCCAGGTGGTCGAGCTGGAACAGCAGCTCCAGCTGGTCCGGGTCCTCCAGCTTGCGCTCGGCCTTGTCGAGCACCTGCAGCTGGCGGTGGACCATGACCTGGCTGCGGTGGGCGATGTTGAGGAACACCGAGCGGACGCCCTGCCGGGTCTCGGCCTCGGCGACGGTCGCGCGGATCGCGGTGCGCTGCGCCTCGTTGAAGGCGTTGGCGACCTCACCGATCTCGTCGCTGCCGAAGCGCAGCCAGGAGACCTCGCGCTCGACGTCGACCTGCTTCCCGTTGCGCAGCCGCGCCACGACCGAGGGCATCTCCCGCTCGGCCAGCGCCAGCGTCTCGCTGCGCAGCTTGTTGAGCCGTCGCACCAGCAGGTTCGCCAGCCGCAGGGCGATCAGGAAGACGATCAGGACGATCAGCACGATGATCGCGCCGGTGATCGCCGAGGTCAGCAGCGTCTCGCCGGCGACGGCGCCACCGAGGACCAGCGCGTACTGGTAGTGCGAGGTCGACAGCGCGTTGAGCTCGCGCGCCAGGTCGTGCGTGGAGCTGATCCAGTCGGTGGTGCTGACCGGGACCTTGATGACCTGACCGGCCGCGGCCTGGGCACCCGCGACCTCCATGGCGTCCTGCACCGCGTCGACGCGGGTCCAGGCCGAGCCCTTCTGGAGGTCCTTGTAGGTCTGCTCCTCGACCGGCGTCATGCGCGGCGTCAGGGAGTTCAGGTTGTCGTGGAAGGCGCCGATCTGGTGCGCGTACTCGTGGTACTGCGCCGGCGACATGCCGACCGAGGTGCGGCCCAGCGCGAGCGCGTGGCCTCGGGCCATGGCGTCGGCGGCGTCCATGAGGTCGGCTGAGACCGAGCTCTCGTAGGAGACCTGGGCGTCCGGGGCGTACCGGACGTAGGTCCGCAGGCTCATGTTGTAGGCGTCGAACAGTCCGTTGTAGAACTTGTACACCGCGTCCAGTTCGGCCGGTCCGCCGTCGACCTGCTTGCGCACCTCTTTGACGGTGTTGAGCTGAGAGCGGAACTCGTCGAAGTTGCCGCGCGCGTCGCTCGGCACCGCGTCGGCGAACTCCTCCGCGACGCCGTCCATCTCGGCCAGCGAGGCGTCGAACTTCGTGCGGACCTCGTCGAGGTTGCGGCGCTCGTTGCGGTTGCTGAGGTAGACGAGGGTCAGCTGGCGCTCGTCCTGCAGGTTGGCGACGAATCTGGCCGAGGGGTCCTTGGCGTCGGCGAGTCTGCCGACGTAGTTCTGCACGCTCAGGCCGTGAAAGATCAGGTACCCGGACAAGCCCACGCCGACGAGCAGGGCCGCGACACTCGGGACGAGTGCGATGGCCATCAGGCGCGCCTTGATCGTGCCGGAGGCGAAGGAGCTTTTCAGCGTTGACATGGACCTCGTCTCAAACCTTCTCCGTTGGTTGGCCGCAGCAAGAAGAACCCACGCCGACCCTGCGTACCCCGAAACGGCCGGGCCTGCGGCTGCGCCGAAAAATTTCGGACCCAACGGCGCATCAGATGACGACGCAGCCTAGGACCGCAGTCAGGCATGGTCAACGCGCTATTGGGACCTATCGACACAATTGTTATATACGCTGGTCGGGCAGTATGCGCGGGAAGATTAGCAGACGCGCTCGGCATTGCTGAATTGCATTGCCACTTATCCCATCACGCAGCGAACTGGTTCAGAACTGCAACACCGAGACCGCCTGTCCTGAACCGGTTCCGACTGGTTGGCCACCCGGTCAGAACTGGTCCGGACCTACGCAGAATTACTCTGTTCGGCCTAATCCAAACGCCGCCGAAAGGGTGATTCAGACCCTACTTTACCGTCAGGTAGGCTCTCGCGACGTTGGCAGGTGAAAACCGGCCACACCGACTTTTCAAGCACCATTTCCCCCGACCCCAGAGGAAGTCAACACAACCCCGGAAAGTCATCTTCGAATAGCTTCTGGTCACTGGAAGTGACGCGCGCGGCCAAATGTCGCAATTCGATTACTCCTGGCGACCGGAAATGAATTTTCGATGACGCGGTGCACACCCGTCGGCATCGCGCGGGGTTAGCGACGAACCTGAAGTCGGACAAGTCCTGCCTTGGCCTGTTTGAGTACGTCGGCACGTCTTTTCCGCTCGGTGAATGGTCCCCGGTCGGCCATTTGAGTGCTGGCGCGCGAGAGGAGTTTGGATGGTTCACCCCGCCACCGCTCACGAGGAAGCCGCTCCGGCGCCCGGCACGCGACGCCGACGCTTCCTCACCTACGTCGCGGCGGCCCCGATGCTGACCGTCGCCGGCAAGTTCGTGATGGAAGGCGAAGCCGCCGCCGCACCCGGCCAGGTGGCCGGTCAGCTGCCGCTTCCCCCGGTCTCCGGGCTCATGGACTTCGGCGACCTCATGGAGATCGCCACAGCGCCGACCATGGCGCTGATGAAGCTGGAGTTCACCGCGGACAACAAGGTCCGCTTCGAGCTCCCGCGCCTCGAATCCGGGCAGGGCCTCAACACCGCAGTGGTGATGATGCTGGCCGAGGAGCTCGGCGCGCGCACCCAGGACGTCGTGGTCGAGCTCTCCGACGCTCGCCCCGAGCTGCTGTTCAACCAGTTCACCGCGGCTTCGTCGTCGGTGCGCACGTTCTGGAAGCCGCTGCGCCAGATGGCCGCCACCGCGCGTTCCCGGCTGATCACCGCCGCCGCCAAGAAGTGGAGCGTGTCCGCCAACGGCCTCACGGCCCAGGGCACCGGCATCGTCGGTCCGGGCGGCCGCAAGGCCACCTTCGCCGAGCTGGCCCAGGACGCCGCCAAGGTGGTCATCCCCTCGGTGCCCGCCACGCCGAAGAGCCCGGACGAGTTCAAGGTCCTCGGCAAGGGGCACACCCGCTCCGACGCCACCGCCATCGTCACCGGCAAGGCCCACTTCGTCTCGGACCTGAAGATCCCGAACTCCGTGGTGGCCGTCGTGGTCCGCCCACCGACCCTGGACGGCGAGGTCGAGTCCTACGACGACTCCGCCATCCGCAACGTCCCGGGCTTCAAGGGCACCGCTGAGATCTCCACCGGTGTCGCGGTGTGCGCCGAGTACACCTGGCAGGCCATGGAGCTGGCCAAGAAGCTCGAGGTCACCTGGAAGCAGGGCCCCATCGCCGACATGTCGTCGGCGGACATCCAGGAGAAGCTGGCCGGGATGACCGGCAGCCTCGACGACGGGATCTCCGACGACGACGGCGACGAGATCGACGAGAGCTTCGACTTCGCCTTCGTCAGCCACGCGCCGATGGAGGTCAACTACGCGATCGCCGACGTCAAGGACAACAGCGCCGAGATCTGGGTTCCCGCCCAGTCCCCGCAGGTCGCGCAGAAGGACGTCGCCGCGGCCGTCGGCGTGCTCGACGTCAAGGTGCACGTCACCCGCGCCGGCGGTTCCTTCGGCCGGCACCTGTTCCACGACGCCGCGGTCGAGGCCGCCGAGGTCTCCAAGGCCATCGGCAAGCCGGTCAAGCTGATGTGGACGCGCAACGACGACACCCGCCACGGCCGGATGCGCCCCGCCTCGCACCACCGCGTCAAGGCGTCGTTCCGCAGCGGCAAGGTGCGGTCCTGGGCGCACAAGATGGCCAGCGTCTCGACCGACTTCAACCACGGCATCGGTGACCTGATCACCTCGACCGCCGTGCAGTCCGGGATCGGCAAGCTCCCGGCCGCGCAGCTGTACTTCAACCTGACCCAGTCGGTGCCCTACGAGTTCGGCGCGACCACCATCTCGCTGAACGACTACCCGCTGGAGGGCGTGCACACCGGCAGCTGGCGGTCGGTGCACTCGGCGACCTTCCGCACCGCGGAGGACCTGGTCGTCGACCAGATCGCGGAGAAGGCCGGTTCCGACGCGGCGAACTTCCGGTTGGACAACGCCAAGACCGACCGCGCCAAGGCCGTGCTGCGGAAGGTCATGAAGGACGGCAAGTGGGGCCGCTCGATGCCCAAGGGCCACGCCCAGGGCATCTCGATGCACGAGGAGTTCAAGTCGGTCGCGGCCTGCCTGGTCGAGATCAACGCCACCGATCCGAAGAAGCCGCGGGTCACCAAGGCCGTGATCGCCGTCGACGCGGGCATCCCGCTGAACCCGCGCGGCATCGAGGCTCAGATGATGGGCGGCCTGACCGACGCGATCTCCACGGTGCTGCAGGCGGGCATCCACATCGACAGCGGTGCGGTGCGCGAGGGCAGCTACGGGGACTTCCTGTGGGCGCGTCAGCGTCACACCCCCACCGACCTGCAGATCCACGTCATGCCGGCCACCACCGACGAGCCGGGCGGTGTGGGCGAGCTGGGCGTGCCGGTGTGCGCGGGTGCGATCGCCACCGCCTACGCCCGCGCGACCGGCACCAAGCCGCGCAGCTTCCCGGTCAACTACTGATTCCGGCCTGAAGAGATCTTCCGCTAAGGAGTCCCCGAGCGACATGCCCAAGTACGAGTTCACCGTCAACGGCAAGGACGTCGAGGTCGACGTCCCCGCGGAGATGCCCCTGCTGTGGGTGCTGCGCGACGAGCTGCGCATCACCGGTCCCAAGTACGGCTGCGGTGTGGGCGTCTGCCGCGCCTGCACCTGCCTGCAGGACGACGAGGCCGTCCAGACCTGCATGGTCAAGGCCGAGGACGCCGACGGCACCGAGATCACCACGATCGAGGGCCTGGCCGACGACGACGAGCTGCACCCGGTGCAGCAGGCGTGGCTGGACCGGGACGTCGCGCAGTGCGGCTTCTGCCAGCCGGGCCAGATCATGCAGGCCGTCGCGCTGATCAACGAGACCAGCGAGCCGACCGACGCGGACATCGACAAGATCGAGAACGTCTGCCGCTGCGGCACCTACGGCCGGATCCGCCAGGCCATCAAGCAGGCCGCCGAGAACATGTGAGCCTGTGTGGCCGGGCGGGGTTCCGCCGCCCGGCCACGAGCACAGGAACAGTTCACGAAGAGAAGTTGATGAGGGCATGACACTTCGCAAGTCTTTCGCCGCCGCGATCGTCTTCGGCTGCGCGGCGCTTTCCGCGTGCGGCGGTGGTTCGTCCGAGGGTCAGGACCACAGCATGCACATGCAGCACGGCGGCGATCAGGCCGGCGGCGGCATGCAGATGAACATGGGCGACGCCAACGCCACTCCGGCCAAGGACGTGCAGGGCGCGCAGCTGCGCACCAACCCGTTCACGCTGCTGCCCACTCGCGCGCCGGGCACCGACCAGGCCGCGGGCTCCGCGTGGATGGCGATCCACCCGGGTGGCACGACGGTCACGCTGGAGATGACCGGTCTGGCGCCGAACGGCAAGTACATGGCCCACGTGCACGCCAAGCCGTGCGCGGAGGAGGCCGGCGGTGAGCACTTCAAGTTCGACCCGGCCGGGTCGGAGATGCCGCCGAACGAGATCCACCTGGCGTTCACCGCTGACGCCACCGGGCGCGGTTTCATGACCGCCGAGAACGACAAGCCGGCCGAGGCCGCCAAGTCGCTCGTGGTCCACCCGGCCGAGTTCACCGACAACCGAATCGCATGCGCCGACCTCTGAGAACCACCGTCGGTGCGGTTCTGAGCGCGCTGCTGGTCCTGCTGGGCGCGGGCACCGCGTTCGCGCACAGCGGGCTCAACTCCGCTTCCCCCGGCCCAGGTGAAACCGCCCAGGCCGGGGTGGACCGCATCGAAATGGACTTCGCAGGGGCCCTGGACGCGTCGAAGCCGCCGCAGATCGAGGTGAAGGATCCTTCGGGAACCGATCACGTCTCGGGTGAGGCGGACGTCGACGGCAACCACGTGACCGTCCACATCGAAGCGCTGAAACCCGGTCTGCACACGGTGAAGTACCAGACCGTCTTCGACGACGGCCACACCACCGAGGGCGGCTTCTACCTCAACGTCGCCCCGGCTCCGCCGGGTGAGTCGGGCAGCGGCGGCTACATGCTCTGGCTGAGCGTCGGCGGTGGCGCGGTGATCGTCGTGCTGCTGATCGTGGTGGTCGCCCTGATCCCGCGCCGGTCCGAGTCGGACTAGCACAACGCGAACGGCCCCCTCCCGGGTTCACCTGGTAGGGGGCCGTTTTCGAGATCTCGCTTCGAAAGCCGCTGTTCAGAGGTGGTTCTCGGCCATGGTCGCGGCGAGGGTCGTCAGGATGGGGGCCGGGTCGGCCATGCAGCGCTGCGGGTCCGGTTCGACGTCGAGGAGGGCGTAGGCCGCGTCGATCCCCGCCTCCGCCAGCCGCTCCCGGGTGAGGTCGCAGCGGCCCGCGATGGCGATGACCGGGATTCCCGCTTCGATGGCGCGAGCCGCGACCCCGGCCGGGGCCTTGCCGTGCAGGGTCTGCTCGTCCAGCGCGCCTTCCCCGGTGATGACCAGGCCCGCGCCGTCGAGCCGGTCGTGGAAGCCGACGAGGTCGAGGACGACGTCCACGCCGGGCCGCATCGTCGCGCCCAGCGCCGCCAGAGCCGCGAAACCGACTCCGCCGGCCGCGCCCGCGCCGGGCTGCTCGGCGACGTCGCGTCCGCCCGCGGCCTTCATGGCCTGCGCGTACCGGCCCAGAGCGGCGTCGAGGAGCTCCACCTGCTCGGGGTTCGCGCCCTTCTGCGGCCCGTAGACGTGGGCGGCGCCGTTCGGTCCGGTGAGCGGGTTGTTCACATCGGACGCGAGGATCAGCTCGACGTCGCCGATCCTGGGGTCCAGCCCGGACAGGTCGATCTCGCCGACGTTGGCCAGCGGGCCGCCGCCGGGCGCGACCGGATTGCCGTTCGCGTCCAGGATTCTCGCGCCGAGAACGGTGAGCAGTCCGGCACCGCCGTCGGTGCAGGCGCTGCCGCCGACACCGAGCACGATCCGCTGGGCGCCGGTGCTCAGCGCCGCCAGCAGCGCCTCGCCGGTCCCGTCGCTGGAGGCGCCGAGGGCGTCGAGGTCGTCGGGGTCGAGCAGCGCGAGGCCGGAGGCGGAGGCGAGTTCGACGACGGCGGTCTCCCCGTCGTAGGCGATCTCGGTGTCCACCGGGTACCCGGTGGGGCCGCTGACCGGCACGGTCATCCGGGCGTACCCTGCGGCCAGGGCGGCGTCCACGGTGCCGTCGCCGCCGTCGGCCACGGGGGCGAGCCGCAGCTCGACGTCGGGCCGCGCCCGGCGCAGCCCGGCGGCGACCGCCTCGGCCACTTCCGGCGCCGTGAGGGTGCCTTTGAACTTGTCCGGTGCGATGAGGACGGGACCGGGCAACGTGACGCCTCCTTGGTTCAGCTCGCGATCCAGCCGAAGGATTCGGTGCTGGCGCCGCTGGGTTTGTATTCGAGTCCGATGTGGCCGGTGTAGCCGACCTCGTCGAGACGGCTGAAGTAGTGCGCGAAGTCGATCGATCCGGTGCCGGGTTCCCCGCGTCCCGGCGAGTCGGCGATCTGCACGTGCCCGATCGCTTCCGGGCGTTGGTCGAGCACCGCGTCCGGATCGTCGCCGTTGGTGACCAGGTGGTACAGGTCGAGCAGCAGGTGGACGTCGTCCACCTCGCCGGCCTCGCGCACCCGGTCGACGACGGCGAGCCCGTCGGCGGCGGTCCGCAGCGGATAGCTCGGGATCCCGCTGACCGGCTCGATGAGAACGGTACCGCCGATCCGGGCGACGCCGCGTGCGGCGCGCACCAGGCTCTCGGTGGCGGCCTCGTCCTGGGCGCGCGGGTCCACGCCGTCGATGCGGTTGCCGTAGAGCGCGTTGAACGCGCGGCAACCGAGGCGCTCGCCGATCTCGCAGAGCACGTCGATGTTGGCCGCGAACTGCCCGGCCCGGTCCGGGTCGGACAGCACTCCTCGCTCACCCGCGGCCAGGTCGCCGCCGTAGAAGTTCAGTCCTACCAGCGACACACCCGCGTCGTCGATGGCCCGGATGAACTTCTCCACGTCGGCTTCGGCGGGCACGGCGGCGTCGAACGGCCACCAGAACTCCACGCGGTCGAACCCCGCGGCCTTGGCCGCGGCCGGTCGTTCCAGCAGATCCAGCTCGGTGAACAGGATCGACAGATTGACGTCGAATCGGTCGGTCTTCATCGGCTTCCCGTCTGGGTCGTGGTTGCACGCGGACGCTACCGTCTCGGTCAGGGAGGTCGGTCCGATGATGCTGCGCGCAGAGTTCACCACGGAACCGTTCGAGGGCGAGGGGGAGCCACCGGCGCACGCCCTGGCGGCCCGGGACTGCCTGCTGGGGGCGGGCCTGGATCCGGACTTCGGCCCGCTGGGCACGGCGATCAGCGGCGACCGCGAGCAGCTGCTGCCCGCGCTGGCGGAGGTGCTGGACAAGGCGCTGGCCGCGGGGGCGAACCGGATCACCCTGCAGGTCACCGCCGAGGACGACCAGGTCTAGGCTGGTCACGATGCATCCGCTGGCCAACGCGATCGCCCCGCTGCTGGAACACATCGGGGCCACAGCCGTGCCCGTGGACCAGCGGGAACCGAGCGACATCGTGCTGAACTGGGAAGGTTCCCCCGCGGTCGCCGTGCGCGTGCCGGGCCACGAGCTCACCAGCGCCCTGGACCGCCTGATCCGCGAGGTGGAGACCGAGCTCGGCGCGAAGCTGCCCGACCTGCCCCGCCCGGAGAAGCAGAAGGCCGTCCGGCTGCTGGAGGAGCGCGGTGCCTTCAGCATGCGCAAGTCGGTCGAGACCGTCGCGAAGGCTCTCGGAGTCAGCCGCTTCACGGTGTACAACTACCTCAACCGCGACCAGGCCCGCGGCTGACCCCACGCCTGCCTCTCACCTTCCAGGACATAGCTGACCTGGCTTTTTCAACAAACTGTTGACACCCTGTCGGGGTGGTCGTAGCTTTTTGCGCACCGGACCGGACCTGCGGTCACCGAGTTCTCTCGGCACGATCGAACCGGCATGTGAACCACTTCAGCGGAGAAGCGCATGGCTACCACCACCGGTGTGCGACGGCTCAACGAATCACCTCGGGCCGAACTCATCGACAGGCTGCTGAACTGCCTGGACATCACCCGTTGGGCGGCCGACATCGCCGATGCGCGCCCCTTCGCCGACGCCGAGGCCGTGCAGCGGACCGCCGCGAAGGCCGCCCCGGACCTCACCGAGTCCGAGATCTTCCAGGCACTCGCCGCCCACCCCCGCATCGGCGAACGACCCGCCGACACCGGCCGCGGCGCGGAGTTCTCCCGCCGCGAGCAGGCCGGCGTCAGCGACGACCTCGCCGAGGAGCTGCGAGCCGCCAACCTGGAGTACGAACGCCGCTTCGGGCACGTCTACCTGGTGTGCGCCAGCGGCCGCAGCGGCGAGGAGCTCCTGGAGATCCTGCGCTCCCGGCTGGACAACAAGCCCGACGACGAGCTGCGCATCGTCGACTCCGAACTCCGCAAGATCGCCGCGCTGCGGCTGGCGAAAGTGATCGAACCATGAGCGCTGTGACCACCCACGTCCTCGACGCCGCCCAGGGCAAGCCCGCTGCCGGCGTCGCCGTCCGACTGGAGACCGCCGACGGGAAACCCCTGCCGGGCGGAGATCCGTCGGCGACCGGGCGGACCGACGCCGACGGCCGCTGCCGCGACCTCGGTCCCGAACGCCTCGACGCGGGCGACTACCGGCTGACCTTCGACACCGGCGCGTACTTCGACCAGCGAGGCACCGCCGCGTTCTACCCGGAGGTGTCCATCACCTTCCGGATCACCGACCCCGAGCAGCACCACCACGTTCCACTGCTGCTGAGCCCGTTCGCCTACTCCACCTATCGAGGGAGCTGAATCATGGGCATCTCCATGGGCCCGAACCAGTACGGCAAGGCCGAGGTCCGCATCGTCACCGTGGACCGCTCGACGCCGCGCCACGCCATCAAGGACCTCAACGTCAGCACCTCGCTGCGCGGCGACCTCGACGAGGTGCACCTCTCCGGCGACAACGCCAAGGTGCTGCCCACCGACACGCAGAAGAACACCGTCTACGCCTTCGCCAAGCAGCAGCCGATCGGCGAGATCGAGGACTTCGCGCTCCGGCTGGGCAGGCACTTCGTCTCCTCCGCCGAGGGCATCAACGGCGCGCGGATCCTCATCGACGAGTACGCCTGGCAGCGGATCCCCGTCGAGGGCACCGGTCACGACCACTCGTTCTCCCGGGCGAGCGACGAGAAGCGCACGACCGCGGTCACCATCGACGGCGACCAGGCGCACGTGGTCTCGGGCCTGAAGGACCTGGTGGTGCTCAAGTCGACCGGCTCGGAGTTCTGGGGCTACCCGAAGGACGAGTACACGACGCTGCCCGAGACCAACGACCGGATCCTGGCCACCGCGGTCACCGCCCGCTGGCGCTACCTGCACACCGACGTGGACTGGGCCAAGAGCTTCGAGTCCGTCCGCGCCACGATGCTGGAGGCCTTCGCCACCACGCACAGCCTCGCCCTGCAGCAGAGCCTCTACGAGATGGGCAAGGCCGCGCTGGAGGCGCACCCGGAGCTGGCCGAGGTCCGGCTCTCGCTGCCGAACAAGCACCACTTCCTCGTCGACCTCTCCCCCTTCGGGTTGGAGAACGACAACGAGGTCTTCTTCGCCGCCGACCGCCCCTACGGCCTCATCGAGGGCGTCGTCCGCCGCGACGACGTCGAGGACGCGCCGATGGCGTGGTACAGCACCGCGGAGTTCTGAGAACTCTCCGCCGACCGACCGGTCTCGCGCAGCGGCGCGGGCCGCGAGCGTGGCGCTCACGACTCGCGGCCCGCCGCTCGCACAACGCAGATCCGGCGAAAACCCTTGAAATTCGAGGCGTTCCTGGTGGGACGCCCGGTCCGTCGTACCCAAAAAGTGCACTGCGGGCCGCAATAGCGTTGCAACACAACGAAAACCGGGAAAGAACAACTCGTGCCGATAGTGACGTGACGACGTAGCCCTGCGGGTTTGGGAGCGAACAACATGGCCACAACCGACAGCACCACGCACCCGTGCGACGAGGTGCTACCGCCCACCCGGATGATCGCCTTCGGCATCCAGCACGTCGCGGCGATGTACGCCGGAGTCGTAGCACCACCGCTGATCGTCGGCGAGGCCATCGGGCTGCCACCGCTGCAGATGACGTTGCTGATCGGCGCGAGCCTGTTCACCGCGGGCCTGGCCACCGCATTGCAGGCGCTGGGGGTGTGGAAGATCGGCGCCCGGATGCCGTTCGTCAACGGTGTGACGTTCGGGTCCGTGGCGCCGATCCTCGCCATCGTCGCCCAGCAGAGCGGATCGCAGAACCCGCTGTCGGTGGTCTACGGCTCGGTGCTCATCGCCGGAGTGCTGGCGTTCATCGCCGCCCCGTACTTCTCCCGGCTGGTGCGGTTCTTCCCGCCGGTGGTCAACGGCACCGTGATCACCCTGATCGGGCTGTCGCTGATGCCCGTGGCGATCAAGTGGATCGCCGGGCAGGACAGCGATGCCCCCGACTACGCGGCACCGCAGAAGGTCCTGCTCGGCGCGGTCACCTTCGTGCTGGTGCTGCTGTTCAACCGCTTCCTCACCGGCTTCCTGAACCGGATCGCGCTGCTCATCGGCCTGCTCGTGGGAAGCCTCATCGCCTGGCCGATGGGCCTGGTCGACACCTCGACCTTCGAATCGGCGCCGCTGTTCAACCTCCCGGTGCCCTTCGAGCTCGGGACGCCGACGTTCAGCCTCACCGCCACGCTGTCCATCTGCATCGTGATGCTGGTGGCGATGATGGAGAGCACCGCCGACATGATCGCGCTCGGCGAGATCGTCGACCGGCCCGCCGACGAGAAGACCATCGCCGCAGGACTTCGGGCCGACGGCGCGGGCAGCGCCATCTCGGCGGTTTTCGGCGGGTTCACCTGCAGCGCGTTCGCGCAGAACATCGGCCTGGTCGCGCTGACCGGCGTGCGCAGCCGGTTCGTGGTCGCCACCGGCGGCGGCGTGCTGGTGCTGCTGGGTCTGTTCCCGGTCGCGGGCGCCGTGGTCTCGCTGGTGCCGCAGCCGGTGCTCGGCGGCGCCGCGCTGGTGCTGTTCGGATCGGTGGCCACCAGCGGCATCCGCACCCTGAGCAAGGCCGGGCTCGGCGACCCGCACAACGCGCTGATCGTGGCCGGAGCGCTCGGCATCGGGCTGATCCCGGTCGTGGCGCCCTCGTTCTACGACCACTTCCCCGAGGCGATGCGCACCGTCCTCGACTCCGGGATCAGCACCGGCTGCATCGCGGCTCTGCTGCTGAACCTGCTGTTCAGCAAGCGGCGCGAACCGCAGATGTCGTGAATGCGCCGGATGCGACCGCTTTTCGAACTCCCCAATTGGAATGATCACCTTCCGCATTGCTCCAGCCGAAGGAACTTGTCCCGGTGAACGGTCGAATCACGGTTGCGAGTGAAACTATTCGCCGACCGGCTCGTTGATCCGCCAAATGCCGAGCCAACCCAAATGGGAGTCGCAATGCGCATGCGGACCCTGGTCACCGCGAGCCTGGTCGGCTTATCGCTGGTGGCAACGCAAGCGAGCGCCGGCGCCGCAGCCGGTGACCCGCTGATCGACAAGCAGTGGGGCTTGCAGCAACTGCACGCGCTGGAAGCCTGGGCCGGCAGCACCGGCGCCGGGCAGACCATCGCCGTCGTGGACACCGGCCTCGACCTCGGACATCCCGAGTTCAGCGGCAAACTCGTCCCCGGCGCCACCTTCTCCTGCGGCGGAGCACCGGGGCCGTGCGGCAACGGTGACTGGACCGGTACCGACGGCGTCGGCCAGGAATCCGACGTGCACGGCACGCACGTCGCCGGGATCGCGGCCGCCGCCGCGGGCAACGGCGCCGGCATCGCCGGTGTCGCGCCGGACGCCAAGATCATGCCGATCAAGGCTCTGGAGAACGGCTCGGGCACGTTCGAGGAGATCGGGGCGGGCGTTCGCTACGCCGCCGATCACGGTGCGAACGTCATCAACCTGAGCCTGGGCGCCCAGCCCGGAATCCAGGTCCTGACCCTGCTGGGCCTGCAGGCGGCCACCAAGGAGGCCATCGCCTACGCCCGCGAGAAGGGCGTCGTCGTGGTGGCCTCGGCGGGCAACGAGACCGCGCCGCTGTGCGACACCCCGTCCTGGGAGGTGGGCGCGCTGTGCGTCGCGGCGACCGACGCCGACGAGATGCACGCGGTGTACTCCAACCTCGGCGTCAAGCTCAACCTGCGCGCGGTGTCCGCCCCGGGCGGTTCGTCGCTGGGCGACTGCGACGCCGACGTGTGGTCCAGCGTCCCGCGCGGGATGGGCAGGCCGGAGTGCGGCCAAGCCGACTACGACGCCCTCGCCGGGACGTCGATGGCCGCCCCGCAGGTCGCCGGGGTCGCCGCCCTGCTGGGCGCGCAAGGACGTGACGCCGCCGGCATCGAGGACGCGCTGATCTCCACCGCGCGCACCCCGATCGCCGGTCTGCGCGGGGTCTACAACCCGGCGTACGGCTACGGCGTCGTCGACGCCGCGGCCGCCGTCGCGTCCCAGGGCTGAGGTCGGAGGACGCGCACCACCGCCGCGTTCGGGATTTTTCCGAGCGCGGCGGTGTTGCGCCTCCCGTCCAGGCCCGGGCTGAAGTTCCCTCGAACCGCGGCCGGTGATGGCATGCGCCATTATCAGCCGCGGTTCTTCATTCGCTGCGTGAAGCCCTTTTCATCCGAAACCGGTCGCATCGGCCACTCGATCTACGGAACAATGGTCTGATGGGCCGCCCCCGCGGTGGCCCGAATGATCCTCTGACTTTCGGGAGTGCGCAGTGGACCTTTCCAAGCTGTTCCAGATGGTGTCCCCGGCCAAGCAACACCATTCGCGCGGCAGCAGCGACGACCACCGCCGGCACCGGGACAGCAGCGATCACCGCCGCCGCCGGGACAGCAGCGACGACCACCGCCGTCGCCGGCACGACAGCAGCGATCACCGCCGCCGCCGCGACAGCAGCGACGACCACCGCCGCCGGCACCGCAGTCACAGCTGATCGCAGCGGTGTTGACCGATTCGTTGACCTCCTCCTACTACTACGGCGAACCGGGGCAGAGCTGGGGACCGCCCGGAGCGCCGCTGGCGCCCGGCGACACCCTCGCCTCCGGCTACCGGATCGTCGACCACCTGCGGCGCGGTAGCCGGCTCGACGTCTACGACGTGTGGAGCGAGCAGCGGTCCTGCCGCTGCATCGCCAAGACGATCCGGCCCGAGCGCGCCACCGACGAACGCGCGATCGCCTGGCTCCGCAACGAGGGCGTGCTGCTGACCCAGCTCACCCACCCGCACCTGCTGCGCGGCTACGAGATCGTGCGCACCGCCGAACCCGAGCGCCCGGCGCTGATCACCGAAACGCTGCCCGGGCACACCCTCAGCTACCTGATCGCCGAGCTGGGCAGGCTCCGCCCGGTCGACGCCGCGGTGCTCGGCATCCAGCTGTGCTCGGCGCTGCACTACCTGCACGGGCACGGCTGGGTGCACCTGGACGTCAAACCGTCCAACGTGGTCGAGATCGGCGGCCGCGCGGTGCTTCTGGACCTGAGCCTGGTGTGCCGGATCGGCGAGAAGAGCTCGGCGGGCACGTTCGACTACCTCTCGCCGGAACAGGCCAGGGGTGAACGCATGTCACCCGCCGCCGACGTGTGGGGGCTCGGGGTGACGCTCTACGAGGCGTTGTCGGGCACCACGCCGTGGGCATCGGCCTCGCACCGCGAGCGCACCGAAGGCGGCAGCCGCCACTACCCGCAGCGCGACGAGCAGGCCGCACCGCTGCGCACCCACCGCCGGCTGCCCGCAGCGCTCTCGCGCACCGTCGACGAGTGCCTGACGCCGGACCCCAAGTCCCGGCCGAGCATCGCCGACGTCTCCGCGAAGCTGGTCGCCTGGTCCGGCATGGACCCCCGCTCGATCGGCGCTTAGGAAGGTTGTTCAGGAATCGCTTTGCTTCGCGGTGCCAGTCGCAGAACCTGAGCGGCTCCGCCGCACCTCAAAAGCCTCAGCGGCGTCGCCGGAACGCGATGGCGCAGGCCACCACGCCCGTCGCGAGCGCGAGCTGGCCACCCCACACGATCCGGTTGACGTTCACCGCCGGATGCCAGGAGACCGTTCCGTCGGCGGCGAGGGAGAACGCGCCGATCGCCCGCGCGCGCACTCCACCGCGGCCTCCGGTGTCGTCGCGGCGTCCGCCCCAGCCCCCGCCGAGCTGCACCTCGCCGACGGGGACGAGCGTGGTGTCGCCCTGGCTGACGGGCTCACCGAAGATCTGGTGATCGCCCAGCTGGTCCTTGAGCTTGTCGAGCGCGTCCTGTTGCATCCCCGGCCCCTTTCCACGACGTCCGAGCACAGTGTGCCGTGGCCGCGCGGTCGTTGATGGGCGGTTGGCCCGAACGCCGCTGGATCAGAAGCGGATGATCTGGCGCATGGCCCGGCCGGAGGCGAGCTCGTCCATGGCGTGGTTGATGCCGTCGAGGCCGACGCTGCCGGAGACCAGCTCGTCGACGGGCAGCTTCCCGGCGCGCCACAGCTCGGCGTACTCCGGGATGTCCTGCTGCGGCAGGCCGGTTCCCAGGAACGAGCCGATGATCGTGCGGGTCTCGCTGACCAGCGCCAGCGGCGAGATGCTGGCCCGCGCGTCGGGCGAGGGCAGGCCGACCGACACCGTCCGACCGGCGGGCGCGGTCACCTGAACCGCGGTCTCGAACGCCCGGGCGTTGCCGCTGGCGTCGATCACGACGGCGCTGCGGCTCCCGCTGTCGACGGCCTCGTCCGGTGTGAGCGCCTTGGTCGCGCCCAGCTCCAGGCCGCGTTCGCGCTTGCTCTGGAGGGGGTCGACGACGGTGATGCCGCCCGCGCCGAGAGCCTTGGCGACCAGCACCGCGGCCATGCCGACACCACCGATGCCGACGACCGTCACGTCCTCGCCGGGCTGCAGCGCGGCGGCGTTCTTCACCGCCCCACCACCGGTGAGCACGGCGCAGCCGAGCAGCGCACCGATGTCCGGCGGCACGTCGTCGGGCACCGGGACCAGCGAGTGGCGGTCGACCACGGCGTGCGTCGCGAAGCCGGAAACGCCGCAGTGGTGGTGCACTTCGCGTCCGTCCCAGCTCAACCGGCGCTCACCGGACAGCAGGGTCCCGGCGCCGTTGGCGGCCCACCCGGGCGTGCACAACCGCTTGCCGCCGGCTTGGCACGCCTCGCACTCCTCGCAGCGCGGCACGAAGAACAGGACGACCCGCTGACCGGCGGAAACGTCGGTGACGCCGGGACCGACGCGCTCGACGCGGCCGCACGCCTCGTGCCCCAGCAGCATCGGGACCGGCCGCACCCTGTTCCCGTCCACAACGGACAGATCGGAGTGGCAGACCCCGGCGGCCTCCATCCGCACCAGCAGTTCGCCCGGACCGGGCTCATCGAGCTCGACCTCGGTCACCGCAAGCGGTTTCGTCATCTCCCACGGCCCCGAACGACCGCACTCCTGCAGCACCGCACCCCGGATCTCCATGCCCCCATCCCCACACACCGAACTCGTTGGAGCAAGCCCCCGCTCATACCGCGGTCTTCTTGCTTGGCGGTGCGGGTGGGGGAGCCTGACCGGCTCCGTGGACTCCGCGCGCCACTCCTGATGTATGTCCAATACACGGCGTCGCGGCGTGCTCGCCACGAAGCCGCTGGAGAACGCCCGGCGGTGCCGGTTGCTCAGGTGCTCACCAGAAGGAGAAAGTGGCTCCGCCACTTCGCCACACCCTTATCGGACGTCCAGGACCAGGGTCGTGACGTTGTCGTCGGCGTCGGCGGCGAGGGCGGCTTCCACCAGCAGGTCGCAGATCCGCTGCGGGTCGGCGTCGGCGCCCAGCAGCTGCCGGATGTCGTCGTCCTCCAGGGCGTTGAACAGGCCGTCGGTGCACAGCAGCAGCCGGTCGTCCGCTTCGGCGGACAGCTCGACGTGGTCGGTCTCGACCTCGGGGCCGACGCCGACGGCCCGGGTCAGCACGTGCCGGTGCGGGTGGTTGCGCGCGTCGTCGTCGCTGACCTCGCGGCTGCGCAGCAGCTCGGCGAGCACGGTGTGGTCGGCGGTGAGCTGCGCGAGCTCCCCGCCGCGCAGCCGGTACAGCCGGGAGTCGCCGATGTTGACCGCGACGGCACCCGCGTCGGTGGTCATGGCCACGGCCACCAGGGTGGTGCCCATCGACTTTCCGTCGGCGTTGGCTCTCAGCCACACGGCCTCGTTCGCGGCGCGGGCGGCGCCGAGCAGTCCGGCGACCGTGGGGTCGGCGGCGTAGGCGCTCTCCAGGGTGTCGAGCGCGAGCCTGCTGGCGACGTCGCCGTTGACGAATCCCCCGATGCCGTCGGCGACGGCGAACAGCCCTTCGGCGACGAGCAGGGAGTCCTGGTTGTTGTCCCGGCCGCCGACGTGCGTCGCGGAACCGGACAGCAGAGTGCTGGTCATAGCGGTTCCCTTCCTCGGAAGGTCCCCTGGCGTGGTGTCGGCGAAAGGTCGCACGGGCGTCGGCCAGGGCTTTCCGACGCTCCTCCGAGGACTCCGCGAGCGCGCGGACCCGGCGTTGTCACTCCGTCAACGCTGGGATCGGCGAAGTAGTTCACGAAGTCGTCGACGCAGTCAACAACGCCCGGGCCGTTCGGTGGGGCAGATCGCTCCGCGAGTCGGGCAGTTTTGGTCCGAACCGACCGGAAGTCGATCGTGGACGGTTCGGACCACACCCGCCCACGCCCGCTGCGGAGCTCTCGGCGCGACGCGCGGCGCCGCGCCGAGAGCGCAGGTCAGAGGCGTCCGAGGGCCCGGAGGTCTGCTTCCGCGAGACCGGTGAGGACCTTGACCTCGTCGGCGTCGGTGGCACCGTTGTCGAGCGCCCGGACGAACGAGGCCGCCAGCGCGCGGGCGGTGGCCGGTTCGTCGAGGACCTCGGCGGAGCCGGTGCCGGTGTAAGCCGCGAGCCGCGCCGCTTCGGCGGGTGCCGAGTCGCGGAAGGCCGCGAACACCGCCGCGTAGCGGGTCACCAGCTGCGCGGGGTGCAGGTCCCAGCCCTGGTAGAAGCCGTGCGCCAGCGAGCGCCGCACCAGCTCGTAGTGGGTCTGCCAGCCCTTGACGACCTGGTCGCCCACCGGCAGCACGTTGGTGGAGCCGTCGGAGAGGAACACCCCCGTGCCCGCTGCGGCCACCTGCATGGCGTGCCGCGCGTAGTCGCAGGCGCGGTGCGCGAGGTGCTGGTGGGCGGCGGTGAGACCGCAGGACGCCGTGTAGTCGTAGGTGCCGAAGTGCAGCCCGGTGACCCGGCCCGCCCCGGCGCGCAGGAAGCGCGGCAGCGCGAACCGGCCTTCGGAGTCCACGATGGACTGCGTGGTCTCCACCTGGATCTCGAAGCGCAGCGCGCCTTCGGTGAGCCCGAACCGCTGCTCCAGCAGGCCCAGGATCTCCACGAACACCTCGACCTGCGCGACGTCGACGACCTTCGGGAAGGTCAGCACGAACCCGTCCGGCACTCCGCCGGTCCGGGCCAGCAGCGCGGTCAGGAAGAGGTCGAGCGTGCGCACCGAGCGTTCGCGCAGCTCAGGCGTGTCGTAGGACTTCACGCGGAGACCGAAGTTCGCCGGCGCCACCCCGTCCCGCAGCCAGTCGGCCACGACACCGGCGGTGCGCACGGCGTCGTCGTCCTCGGCATCGGCGCGGTAGCCGTCCTCGAAGTCGATCCGCAGGTCCTGCACGGGAGAAGCGGCCAGCTTCGCCCGCACCCTGGGGTGCACGGCCGCGGCGATCTCCGGGGTCAAGCCCAGGATCTCGGCCAGCCGGGCCGGAGTGGCCGCGTGCTCGTCGAGCGCCGCCAGCGCCTGGTCGGACCAGGACCGCAGCACGGTCGCGTCCACCCGGTCCGCGGGCACGTAGCAGGTGTGCGCCGGTTGCAGGTCGGATCTGGCGCCGGGGTAGGTCCGCGCCGTGTGATCGTCCACAGTGGATAAACGCGCCAGTCGTCGAGCGACCTCAGCGGAGTCCAACGAGGTTTCAGCCACTTGCACCCTCCCAATAGACCAAAGCGGGGGCACCGGAGTTCTCCGGCACCCCCGCGATGACGAATCAGTCGATCTGCTCGTAAGCGGGCAGCGTCAGGAAGTCGACGAAGTCGTCGGCCACCGCCACCTGCTCGAACAGCTCCACCGCGCTGGAGAGGTTCTCGGTCGGGAAACCGGCCTCCCCGCGCAGCGCCTTCTCCGTGTCGGCCAGGATCTCCCGCACCAGCTCCAGGGTCACCGTCTGGCCGTCGGCCAGCCGCACGTTGTTGTGCAGCCACTGCCAGATCTGCGAACGCGAGATCTCAGCGGTCGCGGCGTCCTCCATCAGGTTGTGGATCGCCGCCGCACCGTTGCCGCCGAGCCAGGACACGATGTAGCGAACACCGACGTCCACCGCGCCGCGCAGGCCCTCGATGGTCTTGTCACCGGGGGTCTCCGAGACGGCGAGCAGCTGGTCGGCGGTGACGCTGACGTCCTCGCGCTTGCGCTCGATCTGGTTCGGCTTGTCGCCGAGGACCGCGTCGAACTCCTCGAAGCAGATCGGCACCAGGCCCGGGTGCGCGACCCACGAACCGTCGAAACCGTCGCCGGCTTCGCGCTTCTTGTCGGCGTGCACCTTCTCCATCGCCGCGGCGTTGGAGTCGTCCTTGGTCGGGATGAACGCGGCCATGCCGCCGATGGCGAAGGCACCGCGCTTGTGGCAGGTGCTCACCAGCAGCTCGGTGTAGGCGCGCATGAACGGCGCGGTCATGGTCACCGCGTTGCGGTCCGGCAGGATGTACTTGTCGGAGTCGCGGAAGGTCTTGATGACGCTGAACAGGTAGTCCCAGCGACCGGCGTTGAGACCCGCGGAGTGGTCCCGCAGCTCGTAGAGGATCTCCTCCATCTCGAACGCGGCCGGGTAGGTCTCGATCAGCACCGTGGCGCGCACCGAGCCGTGCGGGATGCCCAGCTCCTTCTGCGCGTGGGTGAACACCTCGTTCCACAGCCGCGCCTCGAGGTGGCTCTCCATCTTCGGCAGGTAGAAGTACGGGCCGCTGCCGCGGTTGATGAGCTCACGGGCGTTGTGGAAGAAGTGCAGGCCGAAGTCGACCAGCGCGGCCACGACCGGCTTGCCGTCGACCTCGATGTGCTTCTCGTCGAAGTGCCAGCCGCGCGGGCGCACCAGCGGCACCGCGTGGGTGACGTCGTCGCGCAGCGTGTAGGACTTGCCGCCCGGGACGTGCAGCTCGATCTGCTTGCGGACGAGGTCGTAGAGGTTGACCTGACCGGAGACGACGTTGTCCCAGTGCGGGGTGTTGGCGTCTTCCAGGTCGGCCAGCCAGATCTTGGCGCCGGAGTTCAGCGCGTTGATGGCCATCTTGCGGTCGGTCGGGCCGGTGATCTCCACGCGGCGGTCGGCGATGTCGGCCGGCGGCGCGGCGACCTGCCAGTCACCCTCGCGGACGTGCTTGGTCTCCTCGAGGAAGTCCAGGCGACCCTTCTCAGCGGCCTCCGCGCGACGCTGCTTGCGACGTTCGAGCAGCTCATCGCGCCGCGCGCCGAAAGCGCGCTGCAAGCCGGCCACGAACTGCAGCGCCTCGGCGGTGAGGATCTCATCGCCGCGCTCGACGGCGCCGCCGAGGACCTTCACCCCTGCCGTTTCGGACATGAATCGTCCACCTCTTTCTGCTGCCGGATTTCAGACGGTGGCTGATGGCTCACCTTGCCGCGTGACGAGCCGGCGCGCACCCGCGAGCAGGTTCGTCACAAGCGAAGAACATCCTCATGAAATTCTGCATCGTGGATGTTAGTTTCCACATAGCGTCGAAAGCAACATGAGCTGGCGCACGCACCACGAACTAGACTTCGACTGGATCCGGGAGAGGGAGTTCTGCGATGACCACTGGCCCACGGCGGGCGAACCAGGGCGGCGGGGTGCAGTCGGTCGAGCGCACCTTCGAGCTCCTGGAACTGATGGCCGATGCCGGCGGTGAGGTCGCGCTGTCCGAACTCGCGGAGCGCTCCGGACTGCCGCTGCCCACCATCCACCGCATCATCAGAACCCTGGTGAACAGCGGTTATGCCCGGCAGCAGCCCTCGCGGCGGTACGCGCTGGGGCCGCGGCTGATCCGCTTCGGCGAGACCGCCAGCCGCGCGCTGGGCTCCTGGGCGCGGCCGTACCTGGCGGAGCTGACCGAGGTCACCGGCGAGTCGGCGAACATGGCCGTGCTCGACGGCGCGCAGATCGTCTACGTCGCCCAGGTCCCCTCGCCGCACTCGATGCGGATGTTCACCGAGGTCGGCCGCCGGGTCGACGCCCACGCCACGGCCGTGGGCAAAGCGGTCATGGCCACGATGCCCAGCGACGAGGTCACCCAGCTGCTGTCCCGCACGGCGATGAACCCGCAGACCGAGCGGACCATCACCGAGGTCGAGGCGATGCACGAGGAGCTCGACCGCATCCGCAAGCAGGGCTACGCCATCGACGACGGCGAGCAGGAGGTCGGCGTCCGCTGCTACGCGGTGGCGGTCCCGGGCGCCCCGGCGGGCGCGGGCATCTCCATCTCGGGCCCGGAGGGCCGCATGACGCGGATCACCACCGACGAGGTCATCCCGCTCATGCAGCGCCTCGCCAAGGACCTCTCCACCGAACTCAGCGCCACCGCGTGACCGCGGTCGGCCTCCCGCGCTCACCGACGCGAAGTCACCTCACCGAGGGGTGCTTCGGATTTCAGTGGAAGTCGGGCCCCTGATCTCCGCTGAAATCCGTCCCCCGGTTTCCACTGAAGTCGTGGCGACGACGGAACCACCAGAGCAGGCCGAGGACCACCGCGGCGAGGGCCACGACGGGAAGACCGAGAAGTCCCACGGCCGTGTGGATCTGGGTGTACGCCTCACCGGAGAAGGCGCCGAGGAGGGTGAGGCCGATGCCCCAGAGCGCGCCCACCGGGACGTTGCAGGCCGTGAAGCGCAGGTGGGGCATGCCCGAGCGGCCCGCGAGGCGGGGAACCAGGGTTCGGACCACGGCGAAGCACTGGGAGATCGCGGTGGTCGGTTCGGCGCGTCCGTCCATCGCGGACTCGATGCGCTTCACGCGCTGCTCGCCGACCCGGTCCACCAAGCGCCGGTTCAGCGCACCGGGATGAGCTCCCCGGAAGAAGCCGTGCTGGCAGCCGGCGATGGTGGCCAGCGACGCCGTCAGCGCCGCCGCCCAGACGGGCAGCGCACCCTGCCCGGCGAGCCAGCCCAGCGCCAGCACCGTCCCCGATCCGGGCAGGAGAACACCGATCAGCAAACCGGATTCGGCGAACAGCACGGCGGCGGCGATCGCGAGCGCCAGCAGACCGGGGAATCCGGCCAGGAATTCCGTCACCCGGTGAGCTCGCCCAGCCGCTCCGTCCAGCCCTCGCCGTGCGGTTCCAGGGTGAGTTCGCGGACGTCGTCCTCGCGACGCCGCAGCCGCACCATCAGGTGGGTGTCGGAGAGCTGGTCGGCCAAGCCCTCGCCCCACTCCACGACCACTGCCGCGTCGGTGAGGTCGGTGTCCAGGTCGAGGTCGTCGATCTCGTCGAGCCCGCCCAACCGGTAGGCGTCGACGTGCACCAGCGCGGGCCCGTCGCCGTCGGGCCGGTGCACGCGGGCGATGACGAACGTCGGCGAGGTGATCCTGCCGGTCACCCCCATGCCCGCCGCGACGCCGCGGGTCAGCACGGTCTTGCCGGCGCCCAGCGGCCCGTCGAGGAGCAGCAGGTCGCCCGCCCGCAGCACGGCGCCGAGACGGCGGCCGAACTCCAGGGTGTCGGATTCCTCCGGCAGTTCCACGGTTCTCAGCGCGGCGCTCAACTCCCGGTCCCCTTCTTGAACTTCATCCCGGTGGCGCGCCGCAGCACCGCCACGATCTCGTCGGTGACCAGCTCGGGGCGTTCGAGCATCACCGGGTGCCCGGCGCCTTCGACCTTCACCAGCGTCGCGTCCGGCAGCTCACCGGCGAGCACCTCGGCGTGCGGGGTGAACGGCGTGAGCTTGTCGAGATCGCCGCTGAGCACCAGCACCTCGCAGGTGTTGAGCGCTGCGAGGGCTGTCTTGCGGTCGTGCAGGCTGATCGTTTCGAGGAAGTCGGTGACGACCTCCACCGTGGTGGCGCCGATCATCTCGGCCATCAGGTCCACCACCGCCGGGGACACCTTGCGGTCCCCGAAGGACAGCGCGCGGATGATGCTCCACGCCAGCCGGTCGCCCATCTTGCGGGTGCGCTCGACCAGGCCCGGGTTGAGCTCGGACAGCAGCGCGAGTCCGCGAGGGACGGGGTTGGCGCGCGACAGCCAGGTGCGCGGCAGTCCCGCTTCGCCGAGCTGACCGGCGGAGGTGCCCACGAGCGCCACCGCGCGGACCCGGTCGGCGAACAACCGGGGGTTCTGCTCGGCCAGCGCCATGATCGTCATGCCGCCCATCGAGTGGCCGACCAGCGCGATCGGGCCGCGCGGGGCGGCGGCGCGCAAGACGGCATCGAGGTCGCGACCGAGCTGGTCGATGGTGCTGTTCTTCTTGCTGGAGTGGCCGGACCGGCCGTGGCTGCGGTGGTCGAACAGCACCAGCCGCACCTTGGGCCCGAGCAGTTCGGGCAGGTCGCGGCGCTGGAAGTGCCAGCAGCGGGAGTCCAGCGCGAAGCCGTGCACGAACACCACGGTCAGCGCGGGATCGCCGCCTGCGGCGGGGCCGATCTCCTGCACCGACAGCGGGACCCCGTCGTCGGCGGCGACGGTGGAGTGCCGGTCGGGGCGGAGCCTGCCGAGAGGTTCTTCCACGAAGGCGTCCTCACCCTTCCGCTGCACCGCGGCACGCGTGCTGTGCGCGGCCACACCCACGGCGGCGCCGGTGACCGCTGCCCCGATCACCCCGCTCGTCCAGGCCAATGCCTGCCACACCGGTTTCACGTCGCCTCCACTCGGCTCCGGCGGCGGAACGTGAAGATCGTTACAGAACGCAGCCCCGATTGCACAGCGCTCTGTGTGCTGCGCCCCACTTCCCGGGCGCTGATCTGGGCGAAACGACTCATTTCGGTCATGGCACCTCCAGTTCGGAGTCCACGACCGTTCTGGTCACCCGCGGCCGGTACATGCCGGTGACGATCTCGTAGTGGATCGTGCCGAGCTCGTCGGCCCACTCGGCGGCGGTCGGCTCTCCCCGATCGCCCGTGCCGAAGATGATGACCTCGTCACCTTCGGAGACGTCGTCGTCGCCGCAGTCCACCACCAGCTGGTCCATGCACACCCGGCCGCGCACCGGCCGCCGCCTGCCCGCCAGCCACACCTCCATGCGGCCGGACAGGTTGCGCGGCACGCCGTCGGCGTAGCCGACCGGGACCAGCGCCAGGTTGGTGGGCGTCCCGGCCGTCCACGAGTGCCCGTAGGACACGCTCTCGCCCGCGGGAACCCGCTTGGTCAGCGACACCGAGGAGCGGAAGGTCATGGCCGGGCGCAGGTCGTGGTCACCGGCCTCCGGGACGGGGTCGAGGCCGTAGGCGGCGATGCCCGGCCGGACCAGCTCGAAGTGCAGGTCGGGCCGGGTCAGCACGGCGGCGGAGTTGGCCAGGTGCCGGATCGGGTCGAGCCCGGCGGCCCGCGCCTGCTCGTAGGCGCGGTGGAAGCGCTCGGCCTGCATGTCGATGGACGTGTGGCCGGGCTCGTCAGCGCAGGCCAGGTGCGACCACACCGCCTCGACGCTGACGTGCCCGTCGGCCTCGGCCTTCGCGGCGGCCTCGACCAGCGCCGGCCACAGCTCGGCCGGGCACCCGCTGCGCGCCAGCCCGGTGTCGATCTTGAGGTGGACCCGCGCGACGCGGTCCTGCGCGGCGGCCGCTTCGGCGATGCGGGCCAGCGTGGCCTGCGACGACGCGGACAGCTCGATGTCGGCGGCGATGGCCGGGCCGAACTCGTCGGCCTCGGTGAACAGCCAGCACAGCACCGGTGCGGTGATCCCGCCCTCGCGCAGCTGGAGCGCTTCGGAGATCGCGGCGACGCCGAGCCGGTCGGCCCCGGCCTGCAGAGCCGCCCTGCCGACGGTGAGCGCGCCGTGGCCGTAGCCGTCGGACTTCACGATCACCATCGTCCGAGCACCGGACGCTTCGGCACGACCCGCCAGCACCCGAACGTTGTGGCGGATCGCGTCGACGTCGATCCGCAGGTCGGCGCGGTACGCGTGCTGGTCACTCATGGCTGGCCCATGGTCCCACATCCGGCATCCCACCCTTCGCCCCACATCGCCTTTGCGCAGCTCAACGCACTGACGAGACGCAGGCGACCGCACACACCCACGCGACTTCCCACCATCGAGTGGAAAACGTTCGAACTTCGCGCGAAATTCGAACGGGCACCTCGCGTCAGGAGGGCAGAGCGGCGTCCCGAACCGCGCGGATGGCGTGCGGAACCGCGGCCAGCAACGAGGAGGCGCCGATGGGCGCTCCGGCCTCGGACCGAGGTCCGTCACCGGCGGCTCCGTGGGCGGCGAGCTCGGCCGCCAACGAGTGAACGTGGGTGGCGAGACCGCAGGCCCGCAGCGGCTCGACACCGGCCGCGAGCAGAGCGCCGATCAGCCCGGTGAGCACGTCCCCGGAACCCGCCGTGGCGGGCCACGCCTGGCGGGCGTCGTTGACCACGACCCGCCCATCGGGTGCGGCGATGACCGTCGTGTTGCCCTTGAGCAGCAGGAACGCGTCGTAGCGGGCGGCGACCTCGCGGGCGGCCGAGACCCGGTCCACACCCGGACCTTCGCCGGCCAGCCGCGCGAACTCCCCGGCGTGCGGGGTCAGCACCAGCGGAGCGTCGGGATCGCGGGAGTCCCACGTGGTCTCGTCGTCGGCCAGGATCGTGATCGAGTCGGCGTCGGCGCACACCGGGCGCCCCGACTCCAGGACGAAGCGCAGCACCTCACGACCGCTCGCGCCGAGCCCGATGCCCGGTCCGACCGCCCACGCCTGCACCCGTCCGGCGTCCCCGACCGAACCGGTGGCCACCACCTCCGGCCAGCGGATGCGCACCTCGTCGGCGGCGGGACCGGCGTAGCGCACCATCCCCGCCGTGGCCTGCACGGCGGCGCCGGTCGCCAGCACCGCGGCGCCCGGGTAGGTCGCCGAACCGGCGGCGATGCCGACGACTCCGGTGCTGTACTTGTCGTCCGCCGGGCCGGGGATCGGCCACTCCTCGCCGACCTCGGCGGCGTCGAGCAGCGCGATCTCGGGTTCGGGCAGCTCCCCGGTGATGCCGATGCCGGCGACGGTGATCTCACCGGAGCGCACCGCCCCGGCCCCGAGCACGTGGCAGGGCTTGAGCCCGCCGAAGGTCACGGTCAGATCCGCCGACACCGCAGGCCCTTCCACGGCTCCGCTCACCGGGTCGACGCCGCTGGGCAGGTCCACGGACACGATCGGCACCAGCACCCGGCGCACCAGCTCGGCGGCGGTGGGGCGCAACGGCCCGCGCGCCGACAGGCCCACGATCCCGTCGATGACCAGGTCGGCTCGCTCCAGCGCGTCGGCGGCCTCGGCCCCGATCCCGGAGGTGTCGGCGTTGGCCCCCTCGGCGGCGACCGCCCGGCCTCCCGCGCGGCGGAGCCCCGCGAGCCCGGCCTCGTGGGTCTTGCCCGGTGCCAGCAGCACGGCCGTCACCCCGACCCCGCGCCGACGCAGGAACGCGCCCGCCCACAGGGCGTCGCCGCCGTTGTTCCCGGCCCCGACCAGCAACGCGACCCGCCGACCGGCGACACCACCGGTCTGATCGGCCAGCATCCGGGCGCACTGCCCCGCGACCGCGTAGGCCGCCCGGCGCATCACGGCGGGCTCGGGAGTCCGCGCGAACAACCGCTGCTCGGCACCCCGGATCTGGTCAGGAGTCCACACGCCCTGCATCACGAGCCCTCTCGCCGAACGGTCAACCGTTCCCGGATGGTGTCATTCGACGGTGACGGACTTGGCGAGGTTGCGCGGCTTGTCGACGTCGTAACCGCGAGCGCGCGCGATCTCCGCCGCCAGGACCTGGAGCGGGATCGTGGACACCAGCGGCTGCAGCAGCGTCGGCACCGCCGGGATGGTGATGAGCTCGTCGGCGAAGGGCTTGA
Organism: Saccharopolyspora karakumensis; assembly: GCF_004349225.1. Lineage (NCBI taxonomy): Bacteria > Bacillati > Actinomycetota > Actinomycetes > Pseudonocardiales > Pseudonocardiaceae > Saccharopolyspora > Saccharopolyspora karakumensis. The sequence continues at coordinate 117,019 of NZ_SMLA01000011.1, read as the reverse complement.
TCTCCTCGTCGCCCTCCTCCGCGATGACGATCGTGCGGGCGCCGCGCGCCTGGATCTCGCGGATGTTGGACACCATCTTGGCGTGCAGCAGCGCCCGGCCGGTCGGCGACGGCATCACGATCACGACCGGGAGCTTGTCCTCGATCAGCGCGATCGGGCCGTGCTTGAGCTCGCCGGCCGCGAAGCCCTCGGCGTGCATGTAGGCGAGTTCCTTGAGCTTGAGCGCGCCCTCCAGCGCCACCGGGTAACCGACGTGGCGGCCGAGGAACAGCACCGCCTTCGAGTCGGCCAGCTCCTGACCCAGCTTGCGGACCTGGTCGACGGTCGACAGCGTCTCGCGCACGGCCTCGGGCATCGCGGCGAGCTCGTCGAACTCGCGCGCCACCTCGTCGGAGTACTTGGTGCCGCGAGCCTGCGCCAGGGCCAGCCCGACCAGGTAGTTCGCCGCGATCTGCGCGAGGAAGGTCTTGGTGGCGGCCACGCCGATCTCCGGGCCCGCGTGGGTGTAGAGCACCGCGTCGGACTCGCGCGGGATCTGCGCGCCGTTGGTGTTGCAGATGGCCAGCACCCGCGCCCGCTGCGTCCGCGCGTGCCGCACCGCCTCCAGGGTGTCGGCGGTCTCACCGGACTGCGAGATCGCCACCACCAGGGTGTCGCGGCCCAGGACCGGGTCGCGGTAGCGGAACTCGCTGGCCAGCTCGACCTCGACCGGGATGCGGCACCAGTGCTCGATGGCGTACTTGGCCAGCAGGCCCGAGTGGTAGGCGGTGCCGCAGGCGACGATGAACACCTTGGTGATGTCGCGCAGGTCCTGCTCGGTGAGCCGCTGCTCGTCGAGGACGATCTGGCCGTTCGCGAAGTGCCCGCGCAAGGTGTCGGCGAGCGCCTCCGGCTGCTCCTCGATCTCCTTGAGCATGAAGTAGTCGTGGCCGCCCTTCTCGGCGGCCGAGAGGTCCCAGTCCACGCGGAACGGCTTGGCCTCGACCTCGGTGTGGTCGAAGTCGCTGACCCGGTAGCCGTCGCGGGTGATGGTGACGACCTGGTCCTGGCCGAGCTCCACCGCGTCGCGGGTGTGCTCGATGAACGCGGCCACGTCGGAGGCCACGAAGTGCTCGCCCTCGCCGACACCCACCACCAGCGGGGAGGAACGACGGGCGGCGACGATCGTGCCCGGCTCGTCGGCGTGCGTCACGACCAGCGTGAACGCGCCTTCGAGGCGTCGCGCCACGGCGCAGACGCTGGCGGTGAGGTCACCGGCGGTCGGTCCTGCCGCGTAGGCGGCGGACACCAGGTGCGCGGCGGTCTCGGTGTCGGTCTCGCTGGCCATCTCGACGCCGTCGGACTCCAGCTCGGCCCGCAGCGCGGCGAAGTTCTCGATGATGCCGTTGTGCACCACCGCGACGCGGCCGGCCGAGTCCCGGTGGGGGTGGGCGTTGCGGTCGGTGGGTGCACCGTGGGTCGCCCACCGGGTGTGTCCCATGCCGCCGTTGCCCTCGAACCGGGAGCCGTCGCTCTCGGCGAGCTTCTTCTCCAGGTTCGACAGCGCTCCGGCCGCCCGCTCCACCGCGAGGCCGCCCTCACCGTCGAGCAGCGCCACGCCTGCCGAGTCGTAACCCCGGTACTCAAGTCGCCGAAGTCCGCCCAGCACGACTTCCAGCGCCTGGCGATGTCCTACGTAACCCACGATGCCGCACACGCGAGTCAGGGTAGCCATTCCGGCCGAACGGAACATGACGGAGCCCGGGTGACCCACGTCGCTCCGGCGGGCTCGCGGAGCCGCGGAGATCCACCCGCCCGGCACCGCGGAGCGATCGGATCACGGCTGCGAGCTCACAACGCGCGCGTCGGCGTAGATCCGCTACCGTTGTCGACCATGGCGCGCAAAGCCAAGAAGCTGCCCTCCGCGAAGCACGCGTTCGTCGAGCTGTCCCGTCGTGGCCCGCACGACGTGCTGCACGGCGACCTGGCCCTGGTCGGCCTGCCCGGCATCGTCTGCACCCCGCGCACGGGGACGAACCTGCCGGCGGTCGTGTTCGGGCACGGCTTGCTGCAGCCGCCGCGCCGCTACCTGGCCCTGATGAGGCACCTGGCCAGCTGGGGGATCGTCGTGGTCTCCCCGGCGACCCACCGCGGCCCGCTGGCCTCCCACCGGCTCTACGCCGAGGACATGCGCACCGCGCTGGACATCGCCGCCGGGGTCCGGCTCGGCGACGGCCGGATCAGCGTCGACCCGACCAAGCTCGGCGCGGCCGGTCACGCCATGGGCGGCGGTTGCGCGGTCCTGGCCGCGGCCGAAGACCCGCGCATCAAGGCCGTGGCGACGCTGGCAGCGGCCGAGACCCTCCCGTCGGCCCTCGACGCGGCCGCGAAGGTCAAGGCCCCCGCCCTGCACCTCGCCGCGGGCGAAGACCTGCTGACACCCCCGGTGGCCAACGCCGAGCCGATCTCGCGCGCCTGGGGCGGGCCGGTGCAGATGCGCACCATCAAGAAGGCCACCCACCTGGGGTTCACCGAAGGTGTGCACTGGACCCAGCTCCTGCTGCACGGCAAGCCGGAGTACCACACCCAGCGCATCGCCAAGGGCCTGCTCACGGCGTTCTTCCTCCGCGCCCTCGCCAACGACCGCCGAGGCGACCTGCTGCTCAACGAGAACATCAAGGGCGCCACCATCGACCAGGTCAACACCCACGGAAAACTCGCCGCCTAGAGCTGCCCCGAACGCTCTCGCCGCGGCGAGCTCTCGGTGCGGATCTCGCCCACAGCGGTCAGAGGGTGCGCGACAATCAGGCACCATGACGCCCCCGCAGCCCCCGTACGGCCAGCCTCAGCAGCCGGGATACCCCCAGCAGGGCTATCCGCAGCAGCAGGCATACCCCCAGCAACCTGCGCATCCGCAACCGCAGGTCGGTTATCCACAGGGTTATCCACAGCAGCCCCACCCGCAGCAGGGCCATCCACAACAGCCGCAGAGCGCCAACGCCGGACGCATCATCGGCATCATCGCTGCAGCCATCGCGATCATCGCCGGCATCTACATCTTCTTCGACGGCATCGACAACCTGCTCAACATCCTGCTGTGCGCGACCGGTGGTCTGGCGTTGATCGCCGGTGGTGTTCTGCTGATCCTTCGGCTCTGGATCTCGCCGTTCGTCCTGCTCGGCGGCACCATCCTGCTGCTGGCGAACCTGGTGCGGCTCATCGTCTTCCGCATGATGAACATGGAGCAGGAGGACACGATCGCCGAAGCGCTCCTGACCTTCGCCGGTTGGGCGACCTTCCTTCCTGGTGCGGTCGTCACCGTTCTCGCCCTCCTGCCGATCGTGCGCAACTCGCTCAAACCCAAGCCCGGTGGAACACCTGCGGCCCCGCTCGCGCAGGCCGGTGGATATCCCCAACCCGGCTACCCGCAACAGCAGCCGGGTTTCCCGCAACAGCCCGGCTATCCGCAACAGCCCGGTTTCCCGCAGCAATCCGGCTACCCGCAGCAGCCCGGATACCCGCAGCAGCAGCCTCCTGGCGGTTATCCGCAGCAGTGACACTTCGGGCCGTGATCCAGCGGATCACGGCCCGACAACGCGCTCAGCGCAACCAGCTCTGGTTCTCGTAGTCCTCGTCATCGTCGAACGCGGGCCTCCGACGCGGGGCGGGCTTGGGCGGAGCAGGCGGTTTCGGCGCGGCAGGTGGCGGAGCCGGCTGCTGTTCGTTCCGGCGGCCAAAACGGCCTGCCTGCACGTTCCACCTGCTGTCCGGCGCAGGAGGCTGCGGTGCCGGTTGGCTGTAGTTCCCTTGCTGCGAACCGGAATTCCCCTGCTGCTCCGTGACTTCCGCCGACTGCGCGGTCGTCGCGGCGGCGTCCTCCACCTCGCTCTTCTGACTTGCGTAGAGCTCCTGCGAGAACCGCTCCACTTCCGGATCCGCGTCGACGGTCTCCGGCTCTTCGCCCACCGAGATCTCCTGCACGCCAGACTTCTCGTCTGCGCGACGGAGGTTCTCGGCCCGCTCGCGGATGCGCTCCACGAGCTTCTGGCCCTTCTCCGTGGTCTCCTGCGCGGACTTGTCGGCGGCCTTCGCGGAGTCGGCCCAGTTCTGCTCGACGGCGCGGACGCTCGCCGAGTTCTCCCGTGCCAGGCCCTCCATCGCGTTGCGGAACGCCTTGGCGTTCTCACTGATCGCGGTCACCGCTGCACTCCTTCACCGGTATCCACCAGGCTCACTTGTCCCGGTCCTCACCCAGCACCGAGCGGAAGCGCACGTTCGACGCATCCACCCCGTCGTCGAAGAGCTGGCCCTCGGTCCGCCACGGGCTGGCATTGGTGCGCTCCTGGTCGCCGCCCTGCTGGCCACCCTGACCACCACCCATCATGCCGCCCATCATTCCGCCGCCCATCGCGGAGGAACCGCCCTGACCGCTCTGCGAGCCACCTGACTGGCCACCCGCGCCTGGATCACCGCCGAACGAGGAAAGACCTGTCGAACCCGCGCCTTGTGCCGCACCTCCGGCTGGATCGCCGCCGCCCAGCGATGAAAGACCGCTGGAACCCGAGTTCGCGGGAGACGCCGCGTCCGGGGCATCACCGAAGAGGTTTCCCGCCATGCTCCCGAAGGAGTTCTGCACGCCATCGCCGGAAGGCGCCGACGAAGCGACGCCCGCGGCCTGCGCAGTGGTCGCGGCCGGGGAGCCCGGAACCGGCTCAGCGGTCGTGTCCGCCGCGGGCATGGTGGTGAAACCGCTGGTGCCCGCCGCGGGCATCGCGCCAAAACCGCTGGTGTCCGGCGCAGGCATCGTCGTGAAACCACCTGCCGCACCGGGCCCCGCGAGATCGGGCGCGGGTGGTGGCACGGCAGCGGCCGGAGCGACGGGCTCAGCCGGGGGAACACCCGGCTCCACCGGCGGGACTCCGGGTTGCGGCGGCTCGGCCGGGTACGGACCACCGATGACCCCGCCGCCTGCCGGAGAACCTGGCGCACCGAGGTTCGGCGGCTGCGGCTCGTCACCGAAGTCGATCGTCTGGTTCAGCGGGGGCTGACCCCCGCCGTTGTCGACGCTGACCTTCGTCTCACCGCCGGGCCCCTGTTCCAGGGTGATGGTGCGGTCGCCCTCGTGGATGACGGCGCGTCCGTCCGGTCCCGCCTGGACAGGAATCGGCTGCGGGCCACCCGGAGCGGGTGCTCCCGGCGCGGGAGCGGGCATCGCCTGCACACCGCCGGGCGCCGCTCCTGGCTGGCCGGGCATCTGACCTGGCTGGCCCTGCCCGAAGTCGACCGCGTAGGTCTTGGGCTGGCCGTCCGGCCCGGTCAGCTGGACCTGTGTCTTGCCGTACGCGCCCGGCTCTTGGACGGTCACGGCGTTCTGACCCTCGCCGAGCGTCACCTTCTCGCCCTCGGGCCCGCCCGGCCCGCCTTGGCCCGGCATGCCGGGAACCTGTGGCATTTCCGGCATTTCCGGAGGCTTGGGCATCTCCGGAGTGGGAGGCATCGCACCACCACCGGCTCCGGCACCGCCACCGGCACCCCCGCCAGCGCCTGCACCTGCCCCCGCACCAGCGCCACCGCCGGCTCCCGCACCGGCCCCGCCGCCACTGCCGGCGCCACCAGCGCCTTGCTGGCCTCCGGGCTGCTGCTGGCCACCGGGTTTCTGGTCGCCGCCCTTGTCGGCCGGCCCCGGGTTCTGGAAGGGGTTCTCCTCGGCCTTGCCCAACTCGTCGTTGAGCTTCTTCCACGCGTCGTTGATGTTCTTCTTGGTGTCCTCGCACATCTTCACGAAGCCCGCGCAGGTGTCCTCGACCTGCTTCGCGAAGGTGTGGCGGACGACCTTGTGACACTCCTGTTTGATCTTGTCCCGAGCTGCGTCGGACAAGTCACCGCAATCTTCCTCGATCGGGATTCCCCAGATCTGACAGGCCTTGCGCAGCGTGGTGTCGTCCTCGGTGTCGTTCGCCACCGTGATGGTGGTGTCCCAGTCCTGCTCCGCCTTCTCACCGATGCGCTCGGAGAACTTGTCGAGCTCCAGCGCGGCGTTGGCCTTCTCGCGAATCATCTTCGACACGGCCTTCACGGTGTCCTGCGTGGTCGAAGCGGCGTCGCTGACCGTCTGGATCACACGTTCCTGCGCTGTCGGCGTGAACTTCGACGAGAAGAAGTCCTGCGAGGCGTCCGACGCGCCACCGGTCCAGCCCTTCCACAAGCCTCCGAGCTTGTCGGACATGGTCTGCACGGACTCGCGCATGCCCTTTTCGGCGCTCTTGAGGTCTTCGATGTTCTTGGCGAACTTGTCGAAGTTGAGCTGCCGCTGCTCGTCGTAGTGCTCATTGAGCTTGTCGAGCTTCGGAACCTTGCTCTTGTCGCCGTAGTCGTTCTCGATCTTCTCGTAGAGCGGCACCCACCGCTCGAAGAACCTCAGCCCCGGCTTGCCCGCGTCGAGCAGCTCGTCGCCTGATTTGGCGCCGGCCCCGCCGTTCTCGCCGTTCTCGGACTTGCGCTGGACGTCGTCGAGCTTGCCCTTGCCGTCCTTGACGGCCTGGTCGTGCTGCTGTTCCGCCTTCGCGGCCGTGTCAGACTCGCCCTTGGCGTCTTTGTAAGACTCATTGAGGTTGTCGACGGGGTCTTCGAGGAAACCCTCCCCTCCGACGCGCCACATGCCGTCGTCGTACTTGTCGAGGTAGGGCTCAACTTCATCATTGATGCCGTTGCCCCAGATCTCGTCGGAGTTCTGGGCGTAGGCGAGTGTCAGCTCACGCTTCTTATCGTCAGAGACGTTGGGGTCGTCGAGTAGCTTCTTGACGTCTTCCCACTTCGGGCTCTCGTCCGACATCAGTTACCCCCGGATTTTCCGACGGTGTTAGCCGCGTCGGCGTCGGACCAGGTGTAGCCGGAGCCGGTTTTCTCCAGCTTCCCGGCGAAGTCGTCCATGCCGTCGGCGAGACTCGCGACGCACTTGGAGATCTTCTTCATCGCCTGGTCGTAGGGCTGGAAGTTCTCGCCATGGGCCTTGCCGAAGTCGGCCTGCCCCATCCCCATGTCGGCGATGTTCTTGCTGTGCTGATCGCGGACTGGATCCGCCGCAGCGCGAATGCTTCCACCTGCCGATGAGAACTCACCGGCGTTTGCCCCGAACCCGGTCACCCTTCCCCCTCCATCAAAGGAACCCGCCGTCGCTCATGCGGCGCTCAAGCACAGGTTCCGACGTGAACCAAGACTGTCTGGTTCCTCATCTTCGCAGGATTGCGCGGCTGAGAGGCTGAAACGGAGGAGGTACTTGCATCCGCGAAGGGGTCACGGGTGCGGCTGGCCGTAGCCCTGCTGCGGCGGGTACTGCTGCTGGGGAGGCTGCTGCTGCCACTGCTGTTGCGGCGGCACCTGCCCCCACTGCTGCTGCGGCTGCTGCGGCGTCTGACCCCACTGCTGCGGAGGCTGCGGGTACTGCTGGCCCCAGGGCTGCGGCTGCTGTGGGTAGCCCTGCTGAACTGGCCGTTTGCGGAAGATCAGGAATGCGATGAGGAACCCGATCCCGAATCCGACGGGCAGGACGATGACAGCTGAGAGCAAGGCTTTCCTCCGGTGGTGACGACGCTGACGACCGCGCAGGTCACTGGGGCGGGCGGGGCGGCCGGCCGAAGCCCTGCTGAGGGGGGAACTGCTGCGGCGGCGCCTGCTGCCACTGCTGCGGCGGAGTGGCCTGCCACTGCTGGGGCTGGGCGAACTGCGGCTGCTGGCCGTGACCGGCCTGCCCCTTGTCGCGGAACACCAGGAACCCGACGAGGAAGCCCAGCCCACCACCGAGGACGAGCCCGAACAACGTCATCGTCAGAACCATTGCGCTCCGCCTCCGTCCAGCCGTGATCGCACCGCGAACCTACCGAACGCGGGCGGCGGACGGGACGGCGTTCAGTGCACGAGCGTGTGCAGGCCCCAGCCTTGGGCGAGGACGACCGCGAAGATCAGCGCGCCCAGGAGCATGCAGACGAGCGGGACGATCAGGATCGTCCAGAGGTCGCCGAGGAGGCGCATCGGATTCTCACACCTTGTGATGACGTCGGTTGACGTACCAGGAACGGCCCTCGTGGGCTGCGTTGACAGCCTTGAGAGCTCCGAGCACCAGCGCGCCCAGCGCGATGATCCCGACAACGAGTCCGACGGCGATGAGACCGACAACTATGGCGACGACGATGGCACCCATGTGAGCAGGGTCTCACAGATCGAGGCCCTGTGGAGACTCACATCACAAAGATCACCGAATAGCGGAAACGATCTTTGCCAGTCTGTCCGCGATGTCCTGCGCGTTCTGCTCGCTGGACGCCTCGACCATGACCCTGACCAGCTGCTCGGTGCCGGATTGGCGGAGCAGGACCCGGCCGGTCTCGCCCAGCTCGACCTCGGCGTCGGCGACCGCGGCGGTCACCTCGGGGGCGACCACGGCCGCGGCCTTGTCGGCGACGCGCACGTTCACCAGGACCTGCGGCAGCCGGCGCATGACCTTCGTCAGCGTGGCCAGCGGGGTGCCGGTCGCCGAGACGCGGCCCATCAGGCGCAGCGCCGTCAGCAGGCCGTCACCGGTGGTGGCGTGGCCGGGCAGCACGACGTGACCGGACTGCTCGCCGCCCAGCGAGTAACCGCCCGAGCGCAGCTCCTCCAGCACGTAGCGGTCACCGACGGCCGTGGTGCGCAGGGACACGCCGTGCTCGCGCATCGCCAGGTGCAGACCGAGGTTGCTCATGACCGTCGCGACCAGCGTGTTGTCCGCCAGCTCGCCGGATTCGCACATCGCGACCGCGAGGATCGCCATGATCTGGTCGCCGTCGACGGCATCGCCCGAGGCGTCCACCGCCAGGCAGCGGTCGGCGTCGCCGTCGTGGGCGATGCCCAGGTCGGCGCCGTGCTCGAGCACCGCGGCCTGCAGCACGTCGAGGTGGGTGGAGCCGACGCCGTCGTTGATGTTGAGGCCGTCGGGCTCGGCGTTGATGGCCACGACCTCCGCACCGGCGCGGCGGTAGGCGTCGGGAGCCGCTTCGGAGGCGGCGCCGTTGGCGCAGTCGACGACCATCTTGATGCCGTCGAGCCGGGACGGTGCCGCGATCAGCAGGTGGTCGGTGTAGCGGCGCAGGGCGTCCGGGACGTCGCGGACGCGCCCGACGCGCACGCCCGTGGGGCGCTCGACGTGCTCGTGGAGGCGGGCTTCGATCTCGTCCTCGATCGCGTCCGGGAGCTTGTTGCCGCCCGCGCTGAACAACTTGATGCCGTTGTCGGGCATCGGGTTGTGCGAGGCGGAGATCATCACGCCGAGATCGGCGCCCAGCTCCTTGACCAGGTAGGCCACCGCCGGGGTCGGCAGGACCCCGATGCGCAGGACGTCGGCACCCGCCGAGGTCAGACCGGCCACGACGGCCGCTTCGAGCATCTCGCCGCTGGCCCGCGGGTCACGACCGACCAGCGCCACCCGGCGCCGGGAGTCGTCCCGGTCGTAGAGCACGCGCGCGGCGGCCGAGCTCACCGACATCGCCAGTTCCGGCGTGAGATCGCCGTTGGCCAAACCGCGCACACCGTCGGTGCCGAACAACCGAGCCATCAGCAGCAAGTCCTCCTCGTGTCTGCGACCGGTTGGTCAAGCGTCGCACAACCGGTCATCCGGCACTCCACAGCGTCCCCCGCGCTCGGGGGACGCTCGCGGCCCGCGCGGCCATGATCGAAGTCGCTTACGCCCGGTCAGTTCCGGGCACGACCGCCCAAGACCCCTGAAAAGACTGCGGGAGCAGGTTCGCCCGAGTGGGGCGAACCTGCTCCCGCAGGTAATGCTGGGGTTCGCGTCAGCGCTTGCTGTACTGCGGCGCCTTGCGGGCCTTCTTGAGGCCGTACTTCTTGCGCTCCTTCTCCCGCGAGTCACGGGTGAGCATGCCGGCCTTCTTCAGCGCCGGGCGGTCCTCCGAGTCGAAGGCGGTCAGCGCGCGGGCGATCGCCATGCGCAGCGCACCGGCCTGGCCCGAGGGGCCGCCACCGCTCAGGGTCGCGAGGACGTCGAAGCTCTCGACGCGCTCGACGGTGACCAGCGGCTCCTTGATGAGCTGCTGGTGGACCTTGTTCGGGAAGTAGTCCTCGAGGGTCTTGCCGTTGAGCTTGAAGCCACCGTTGCCCGGCACCAGCCGGACGCGGACCACGGCTTCCTTGCGGCGACCAACGGTCTGAACCGCGCCACCGGCCGGAACCGGAACGGGAGCGGGGGCCGGGGTCTCATCAGCGGCGACGGCCTCGACCGTCTCCTCCGCGGCAGCGGTCACTGCCTCTTCCTGCTGCAGTTCGTCAGTCACTTCTCGACCTTCGCCTTAATCTCGAACGCCTGCGGGTTCTGGGCCTGGTGCGGGTGCTCCGGACCGGCGTAGACCTTGAGCTTCTTGCCCATGGCCCGGCCGAGCTTGTTCTTCGGGAGCATTCCCTTGATCGCCTTCTCCAGCAGCCGCTCGGGGTGCGAGTCGAGCACCTGGCCGAAGGACTGCTTGCGCAGACCACCCGGGTACCCGGAGTGCCGGTAGTGGAACGCCTGCTCGCGCTTGTTACCGGTGAGGGCCACCTTCTCGGCGTTGATGATGACGACGAAGTCACCGGTGTCGACGTGCGGCGCGTAGGTGGGCTTGTGCTTGCCGCGCAGCAGCGTCGCGGCCTGAGTTGCCAACCGGCCGAGCACCACATCCTCGGCGTCGATCACATGCCAGGCGCGGGTCACCTCGCCGGGCTTCGGGCTGTACGTGCGCACGGGTCTACCTCGTCGTCGTTCGCGTCGGAATCTCAGTGCGGAGCCCGTCTCGATCACGCCGGACAGTTCGCACGAGGTCTTCTCGTGGAACCGGCACGTCCGCCAGTACCGCCGCCGGGACCGTGACCCGCTTTCGCGAGTCCGTTCCGCTGGCGCGAACTGCAGCCGCGCACCGCACAACAAAGAATGAGGGTACTTGGTGGCTTCTGGCCCGGTCAAAACGGGTCCTCGGTTGCTAATTCGAGGTTCTGACCTGGCAGATCGCCGAAACCAGCATAGCAATGCCCGCTGGTGCCCGGCTGGGGCCCCGGCAAAGCCGATCGGACCTCCGCAAACGGAGATCAACCGCCGGACGCGTTGATGGCCCCGGCGAAAACACCGGAGCCATCAACGCGGAAATCAGTGCGAGGTGAGCTCAGCCACCGAAGCGGCCGGCGTTCTTCTTCTCGCCGGCCTGGAAGGACTCGTTGGCCGCGCCCACGGCCATGCCCATCTTGGCGGCGGTCTCCTGCATCTTGGCGGCCTCCTGGTCCCAGGACGCCTGAGCCTCCTGGTACGCGGCCACGGCCTCGCCCTCCCAGGTGGAGACGAGCTTCTGGATCTTGCCCTCCAGGTCGTCCAGCTCACCCTGGATCTTCTGGGCAGCGGCCTGCAGGTCGTCGGAAGCCTGCTGCAGCTCCGCGAAGTTGACGTTGATCTCGCTCATTACCTGTCCCCTCGAATGCGTCTAGATCAAGAAATGTGGAATCTGCGAAGAAATGCGGAAGCGAAATCAGCCGTCGAGCATGCTGGTGATCTTGGAGATCTCCTGCGCCTGCTCCTCCTGGACCTGCGCGTAGTCCTGACCCGAGGACTGCACGTTCTGCCCCAGCTCGTCCAGCTTCTGGATGATCGTCCTGCCGCTCTGCTCGTACTGCTCCATCAGCTTGCGGAAGACGTCGGCGGCGGCACCCTTCCAGTTCTGCACCGGGCCCTCGAGCTGGCCCTGCAGCTGCTGCAGCGCCTGCTCGACCGCGTTGCGCGCCTCGTCGATGTCAACCGACGCCTGCTGGATCGCCTCGGTGTCCGCACCAATTCCAGCCATCTCTGGATGACCCCCTTCAAACTCGGTATCAAGCTCTGATGAACCTGCGACGCAGACATTGCCACGTCCGGTTCCCTGTTGTCCTGGATTTCTCGGCAAGCCGTTGCTGTTGTGAACGCAAAAACGGGAACCGGCAGGTCAACACGGGTTTTGCGGTTGCGAAAACCTCAAAGGCGGTTCGGCCGAACGGAGTCCGTTCGCAAATGCATCAGCCGATCCCGAGTGAACCCACGACCTGTTCGCAAGCGCGAACGACGTCGTCCTTCCCCTGCGGTCCGTACTTGCAGCCCACGCTCACTTTGAATTGACCTTTGTACAGCGTGTACCACTCGACGGTCGCCTCCGGCAGCGTTTCCCGGTAGTACACGACGTCCCGGCCGGCGAAGCTCGTGGACGGCGTGAACAGTGAGAACTTCTCGCCCACCGCAACGCTTTTCTCGTACTCGCCGCGCAACAGCTGCACCGCTCGATTGCGGTCGCCGTCGGTGTCGAAGGTCAGCCGCCCCTCCTCGACCGCGACCAGCGATCCCTGCGGTCCGTCGCCGGGCGCGACCAGCGTCTGGAACTTCGTCGCATCACCGCCCAGCGGACGCCAGTCACCGGGGTAGGAGAAGTGGTAGTCGTAGGCGGCCATCTGCTGCGCGGGCACGAGCGGATCGGCCTGCGGCCGGTTGCCGGTGAGCAGCAGCGCGGCCGCTCCGGCCGCCGCGACCAGCGCCACGGCCCCGGCGCCGACCAGCCACGGGGCCTTCCGCTTGCGCTTGAGCTTCGGCGGTTTGGTCACCGGGCGGGTCGGTTCGTCGCCGGTCATGACCGCCGGTCTGGGACGGCTCGGCGCCTCACCCCGGGTGGGCTGGTGCCCCGGCAGCGGGTAGTCGCGGACGGTCGTGCCGCCCGCCCAGGCTCCGGTCGGGGCCAGACCGCCGCTGCGCCCGGGGTCGAGCCGGACGGCGCGCAAAGCGCCTCGGGCGACCACGGTTTCGGGCTGGTCGAGCGTCGCCGGGACGACGCCGGTGCGCTCGTGGATCAGGCGCGCCACCATCGGGATCCGGCTGGAACCGCCGACGAGGAACACCCCGGCGAGCTGCCTGCGCGGGACCTGCCCGTCGCGCAGCGTCGCCAGCACCAGCTCGGCGGCCTTCGCCAGCGGTGCGGCGATGAGCTTCTCGAGGTCGGCGCGGGTGACGTGGGCGTCGGCGAACGGCGGCGGCATGGGGACGTCGGTGTAGGCGTGGCGGGACAGCGTCTCCTTGGCGCCGCGCACGTCCTGCCGCAGCACGCGGCGACGTCGCCGATCGGGCATCTCGCGGCCCTCGACGAGCTTGCGCCACGCGTCCGGATCAGCGGTGCCGACGAGCTTGCCGACGTGCTCCAGCAGCAGCTGGTCGATGTCCGCGCCACCGAAGTTCGGCTCTCCCTTGGTGGCCAGGACCTGGAAGGACGAGCCCTGCTTGCGCACCACGGAGGCGTCGACGGTGCCGCCGCCGAGGTCGAGGACGGCCAGCGCTCCTCCGTCGGGCAGGCCGTTGCCCGCCGAGTGGAAGACGGCCGCGGCGACCGGTTCGGGCACCAGGACGATCTCCTTGCCCAGGCCGGCGGCGGCCTGCCGGAGCTCGGCGGCGCGCACGGAACCCCAGTCGGCGGGGTGGGTCAGGACGAGGAGGTCGACGGCGGCACCGCCCGCGAAGCGGCGGGCCTCGCCGACCGCGCGGTGCAGCACGGCCCTGATGACGTCGCCGACCTTCAGCACGGTGCTGCCGAGCAGCAGTTCGCCCTCGTCGATGCGACGTTTGGGGTGCGGTTCGAAGCGAGCGGGATCGACCGCGGCCTGGCGTTCGGCCTCATGACCGACGAACAGCGTGCCGTCGGCGGCGGCGAACACCGCGGAAGGCACCAACGGCTGCCCGTCGATGACGACCACCTGTGGCTCGGCACCGCCGACCGAGACCACCGTGCATGTGCTCGATGTGCCGAAGTCGATCGAGACGTGCAGGGACACCCAGAACTCCATTCACCGTCGCCGAAGCGCTCGTCGGCGACGACGTCGTCATCCGGCCCGCCGTACCGGCGGCACCGTCCCCCCGGGGAGCACCCTAGAACCACCCGCCACCCCGGCACCAACATCCTCCCGCAATCAGCCGACGACGTTGGGTGATCGCCTGAGTGAGAGGCACCCCGCGAACGCAAACCCGACCCGACCCGGACCGCGCCGCACCCGCACCACCCACGACCAACACCGGCCGTTCCCCACGTCCCCGACACATCAGTCCGGGACCCACCTGAGAGGGTGAAGTCTCGGATTTCAGTGGAAACCGGGGGCCTGATTTCCACTGAGATCCGGGGTCAGGTTTTGGCTTGGGTTCGGACTTCTGCTACTCGGTTTTCGAGGGCTGTGGTCAGTTCCGGGGCGCCCAGGCCCGCTAGGACGATCTCCGGGCCCACGCCTGGGCGTTGTCGCTGGGTGAGGCCGTAGCGGCCGTCGGGTTCCGGGGCGTCGAACCACTTGAGGACCGCGGAGCGGTGGGTCCTGCCGTGGCGGTCGCGGAGGTTGGCCGTGAACTGGCCGTCGCGGTGGTGCTCGGCCTCGACGAAGGCGCGGAGGGTCTCGGCGGCCGGTGCTTTGCGCGGGCCCGCGGACTGCATGTGGTCGATGTTCTCGAAGTCGTCCGACGGCTTCTGAGCCGCCAGGTCGGCCGACGGGACGGCCAGGCGGGGACGTGTGCCGACGGGCGCGGGCGGCATGCCCTGCACCGCGGCAGCGCCCACCGAGGTTCGCGGCAGGACCGAGATCCGCAGGTCACCGCCGTAGTTCTCGGTGTCGCCGGACTGCTGGACGAGCAGCAGCGCGCCCTGCTCGGTGGCCACCGACAGCAGCCTGAACGGGGATTCGACGGTGTCGTCGGGCATCCAGAGCCCTTCGATCCACAAGCCCGGTTTCGCCAGCTGCCCGAGGACTTCGGCGAAGCGCTGGGTCAGGCCGTTCTGCCCGAGCAGACCGGCTTTCTGCAGCTCAGGAAGGCTGCGCTGACGCAGCGCGGCACGCTCTTCGAGCGTCTCACCGTGCGAGCGGACGGAGATCGGGAACGGGTACTCGTCGAACCCGCCGATCTCCCAGCACAGGTCGAACCACAGCGGTGGCAGCAGCCAACGCTCGGACACGCTTTCCTCCCCCAGCTACGCCGAAACGCTCGTCACTCGCCGAAAACGGGAGGCGCGGTCTTCGGCATGTCGTCCATCCAGATGTCTTCTTGCTCTTCGAGCCACGAGGGACGCTCGTGCTCGTTGTCCTCGGAACCTTCGCCGCGCTGACCCGCACCGGCACCGGCCCCGGGGGCACCCGCGGCACCACGACCAGCGGCACCCGCACCCGCAGCGCCCGCACCGGCACCTGCGCCGAGACCGCCCATCCCTGCCCGGCCACCAGCGCCCAAGCCGCCACCGGCCTTGCCACCGGCACCCATGCCGGCGCCCGCACCGCGAGCACCGCCCATGCCGCCGGCTCCACGACCGCCGGCGCCCGCACCGGCTCCCGGCGGCATCCCGCCGACGAACCCGGCCGACGGCCCGCCTGGACCGGGATTCATCCCGGGCGGCGTGCCACCACCGGCACCAGGACCGGTCGGCATCGGCGAAGCCCACTGCGAACTGCTCTGAGCAGGAGACGAACCACCGGAGGAACCCCCGGCGGACCCACCGCCGACCGACGAGCCGGAGTAGCCACCGCCACCGGACCCCGAACCGGAACCGGAGCCGCCGGGAACCGCACCACCGGGGTCACCCGAACCAGGCGGAGGCGGCGGAGGAGCCAGCGGGTTCACCGGCGGCGGGAACGTCGGAGTGCTCGTGTCGACGGCCTGGTAGCCCTTGCCGTAGACGTTCTCCGCGACCTGCCGCGCCTGCTGATCGGCTTCCTGCTGCTCGCGCATCTGCGCGGCGCCGTCCATGAGACCGCCGGTCGGGCCCATCGCGGTCGCGATCACACCGCGAGTGGTGTCGTACCCGGCGGGCGGCTGCAGGGATGCCTTGGTCTGCTCGGCCGCGACCCCCGCCTCCTGGATCTTCAGGCCCGTTCCGCGCACCGAGTCGCCGAAGGCACGACCCCACTCCTGCAGCGGCTTCGACGCGTTGAACCCGGCCTCGGCCGCCTGACCACGCATTCCGTCACCAGCGGCGGCGCGGGCCTTCTGGTCCAGGTCACCGAAGATCTCGGCGATGTCGGCGCCGATCTTCTCCCACGCCCGACCGACCTTCGCGATCTCCTCGGGATTCAGCGACGGCTTGAGCTGGCTGGCGAGCCGCGCCTGGTCCCAGTTCTTCCAGTTGTCCTGCTGGGTGATCGACGCGGGGTCGCGGCCATCGAGCTGGAGGTTCTGCTGCTGCTGGTTGAGCGCCTTGAGATCTTGGCGCCCGTCCTTGGCCGCAGCTTCGCGCGCCAGCCGAGCTTCCTCCTGCGCGGAGGTCTCACCACCAACGGCGCCGACGAACACATCACCGGCAGACGAGGCGACGCCGCCGACGAACTCGGTGAACCCGTTCCCCATGTCGTTCCCCCTCGACAGTTCCTACTTCGGCAACTTCTTCTCGGCGACCTGCGCGATCTCCATAGCCTTGGCACAAGTGGCTTCGTCGTTCTGGTAGCTCGCCGAAGACGTGGTCACCTGGATGGACACAGAACCCTGCCCAACAAAGATGGCCTGGCTGCAAACCCCGTTCCCGACCGAGGCAGTCGAGATCATCTTTGCGCCGTCCCGCTGCCCGACCTTGTTCGTCTCGAAAACAGCCATGTTCGAACGACGACCTTCCCAGTAAGCCAGGGAGCTCTGCTCGCCCTTTACGACGGACAGATCAAGAGCGTCGCCACTGAACTCGCACGCCTTCTCACCAATGCCCTGGTCCAGAGGCTCACCCGGCGCGCTCACGCCCAAAGCTTGCAGATCTTGTTCCCCGAGCACCTGGCACGGGTCCACCGATGCCAGCACGTTCAACGCTGGCTCTGGTGCCCCTTGCTGCGCGCCGCCGCCAGCGGAGCTGCAGCCACCAACAGTCACCGCGAACCCTGCGAGCAGCACGGCACCAATTCGTGTTTTACGCATACCCACCATCAGATCAGACGCGTCCTACGCGCCGGGAGTGTTCTTCGTCGGTGTTCTGCATTTCGCGAGACGAATCCCGGTATGCCTGCGCCATGTCGCGCAGGGTCTGCTCCATCTTGAACAGGATCGCTTGGAGACCAGTGTCCGGCGCACGAAGCTTGTCTGCGAACTTCTTCTCCAGCTGGTGCCCGATGAAGCAATCGCCAAACGACCCGCTGAGGAAAAGCCGCTCGGCGCGGGATCGCTGTTGCCGAAGGTCGTCGGCCTTGTCGTCATAGACCTTGGCGACTGCCTCCGCGCTCTCGTGGTTCATGACGAGTTGGCCGTTGTCGACGGCTGCCCGCAGGCCGACCGACTGGCCTTCGAGCGCTGAGGCGCCGGCGGCTAAGCCTTCCATCCCGGTGGTCATCGAGAGCCCCCTCCACGTTCGTGATCATGAACGTCACTCAACCGAGCGATCACGAACGCAGAGGCTACAAGTCAGTGACCTGCCGTGGGGCGGGTTTCACGGGAGGTAGCTCACACAACAGCCGATCAGCCCAAGCGATCAACGAGAACGGCGTAGTCCCGAGAGGAAGTCGGCCCACCTCTGCTGGGGAAACACCAGGACATCACCGTCCCGATCCTTCGAGTCCCGCACCCCGACGACTTCAGGAGCCACCGCGACCTCGACGCAGTTGCCCTCGACCGCGCTCTTGCTGGACTTCCGCCAGTTGCCTAACCCGGATGTCATTCCGTCTCCCGTTCGTACTGCCGCGCGTAGGCGTTGAGTATCTCGCGGGAACCATCGGAATCCGATGCCTGAGCTTCGAGCAGTTCGACGGAATCGAGGAAGGGTTGAACGTGGTCGGGCTCATCGATGAACGCACCTGAGCTGCGGGCTTCGAGGTAGACCACCGGACGTGCCCGGCCGAACTCGAACAGCACGAAAGTTCCGCTCAGCCCGGCGTGGACGCCCATCGACATCGGCAGCACCCGCGCGCTGATGTTGGACTCCTCCGTCGCGGTGACGATCTGCCGCAGCTGCTGAGCCATGACCCGCGGCCCACCGATCGGCCGGATCAGCGCTGCCTCGTCGATGAAGGTGCGCAGCTCAACCGGGTTCCGACGACTCAAGATGCCTTGCCGCATCTGGCGAATCCCGACTCGCTCGTCGATCTCCTCCTCAGCGAGATCGACGCTCGCCACGATCGATCGGGTGTAGGCCCTGGTCTGCAGCAGCCCGGGCAGGACGTTGAGGGTGACGTCCGTGATGCGCTTCGCGCGGGACTCGGCGTCGATGAGCGCCGAGAGCTGTTCGGGCAGATCGCGACCGACTTCCCACCAGGCGGGCTCGCGGACAGCGGCCGCCATCTTGATCAACCGGTCGCGGTCCTTCCCGTTGACCTTCAGGACTTCGAGCATCGCCTTGACGTTGTCGACGAGGATTCCGCGACGCGCGGTCTCGATGCGGCTGACCTTCGCCTCGGACCAGCCCAAAGCTCGGGCGAGCTCTCGCGCGGTCATCCCGGTCGCAGCTCGGGCCGCTCGAAGTTCCTTCGCCAACGTGCGAGCCCTGGGTGTGTCGGCCATGGGGTCAGCTTACGAGCGGCGAACAGCCTTGTTGACCTCCCTCTTTCGTGTAATTGATCAGTTTGCCCAACTCCGTGCAAACTTGCCCGCAATCAACTCACTGGGGAGTTCCGATGCCTGAATACCTGACCTACGTGTGGCGGCCCGTTCCCGGGAAGCGGCACGCCTTCCCGGTCGCCGCGACCAAGCTCGCCCCCGAGGAGACCGCGACCGCCTACTGCGGAGCCGAAGTCGAGGCCGCGAAGCTCCACGACCTCAACGAGATCGCCTGGATCCTCGAACCCACCTGCATGGACTGCTGGAAGCACCTGGCGGACAACCCGCCCACCAGATGACCACCAGGCCCCCGGGGACCAACCAAAAATCCTCCCCTCGAACCGGGTTCGAGGGGAGGCTTTTTCAGCGTCAGATCACTGCTGTTGTTCGGTGATCATGGCTGTTTGGATCATCTGCGGTCCGCCTCGCAGCGTGCGGCTGACGAGGGTGCCTCGGCCCGGGGGCAGTTGGCGGGACTTGATGTTGGCGACCAGCTGACCGTCGTCCTTGTTCGCGCTCATCGCCAGGCCGGGGGCCGACGTCTCGCGCATCTTGCCGATCAGCGGTTCGTACAACGCGCGTCCCGCACCGCCGGAGTTGCGGGCCAGGATGACGTGCAGACCCACGTCGGCGGCCTGCGGGATGAACTCCGCCAGCGGGGCCAGCGGGTTGTTGCCCTGCGGTGCGACCAGTTCGTAGTCGTCGACGACGACGAACAGTTCCGGACCCTTCCACCAGGAGCGGTCGCGCAACTGTTCCTGCGTGACGTCCGGTCCGGGCAGGCGCTTCTTCAGCGAGGCGCAGACGTCCTTGACGTTGCTCTTGAGCTGATCGGCGCCCACCGAGTACTCCAGCAGGTGGGAGTTGAGGAAGCCCAGCATCGAACGCCGGTAGTCCACCAGCAGGATCAGCGCTTCCTTGGGGGTGTAGCGCTCGGTGATGCCCCGCACGATCGTCTTGAGCAGCGCGGTCTTGCCCGATTCCCGCTCGCCGAAGGCGTAGAAGTTCGGCTCGGCGCGGAAGTCCAGGTAGACCGGGTGCAGGCCGTCCTCGTTGATGCCGATCGGCACCAGCTTCGGGTTCGGCTGCTGCTCCGGACGCGGCAGCTGCTGGTAGGGCAGCAGCTCCGGCAGCAGGCGCACCTGCGGAGCCGGACGGCCCTTCCAGGAGCTCTTGACCCGGTTGACCAGGTCGGCCACGCCCTCGGAGACGTCGTCGTTGTAGAGCTCCCAGCCCATCCGGGCCGGACGACGCTCGTCCTCGGCGGCCTGCCCCTCGACCGCGATCCGATCACCGATCTTCTCGCTGTCCACACGCGGCAACGCCGTCAGGAAGTGCAGCTTCGACTCGTGCATACCGCGACCCGGACGGCCCTGCGGCACCTTCACCGCCGCCTTGCGGTCGATCTCCGACTCGCTCGGGTCACCCAGCCGCAACTCGATGCGCGTCTGGATCAGGTCCTTCATCGCCGGCCGGATCTCCGCCCACCGGGTGGCCGTGATGAACACGTGCACACCGAAGGCCAGACCGTTGGACGCCAGGTTCAGCACGTCCTGCTCGAGGGTCTCGAACTCCTCGCGGAACGCCCGCCACCCGTCGATCACCAGGAACAGGTCACCGTAGGGGTCGTCGTCGAACTCACCGCGACGCTTGCGGTTGCGGTAGTCGTTCATGCCCTCGACGCCGTGCTGCTGGAACCGGCCCTCGCGCTCGGCCAGCACCGCCTTGAGCTCGGCGATCGAACGGCGCACCGTGTCCGGGTCACGACGCGAACCGTAACCACCCACGTGCGGCAGACCCCGCAGCGTGGTCAGCGAACCACCACCGAGATCCACGCAGTAGAACTGCATCTCCTGCGGCGTGTGCGTCAACGCCGCCGAAGCGATGATCGTCCGGATCGTGTTCGACTTGCCCGAACCCACACCACCGACCACGGCACCGTGACCACCCTGACCCGACAGGTCGAGGGTCATCGCGTCCTGACGCTGGTGGTAGGGAACGTCGATGATGCCGATCGGGATCTGCAACCGGGAGCTGCCCGAGTACCCGGCGGCGGTGTAGCCGCGGTCGTCGGTGGACTGCAGCGGCGGCAGCAGGGTGTCCAAAGTGGCCGGAGCGTCCAGCGGCGGCAGCCAGACCTGGTGCGCCGGTGGGGCGGCCAGCTTCTTGAACTTGTCGACGATGATCTGGAAGTCGGTGTACTCCGGCTCCTGGGCCTCTTCCTTGACCTCCGGCTCGTCCGACGACTCCGGTTCCGGGGGCTTCTCGATGAAGTCCGGGATGAAGTAGCGCGGCATCTTCTCACCGGTGACCGGCGAGGCCCCGCCCAGCATCGTCGGACGACGACCGCTGGTCTGGTGCAGGTGACCGGAGACGTAGGCCGCGCGGAAGCGGTCCATGCCGTTGGGGTGCTTGAGGTAGCCGTGACCACCGGTGGCCGGCAGGTCGGCGGCGTCCGGAACACCGATCGCCGCACGGGATTCCGCGGCGTTGAACGTCTTCAGACCGATCCGGTAGGACAGGTGCGAGTCCAGACCGCGCAGCTTGCCCTCTTCCAGCCGCTGCGACGCCAGCAGCAGGTGGACCTGCAGCGAACGACCCAGTCGACCGATCATCACGAACAGCTCGGCGAACTCCGGCTGCTGCGAGAGGAGCTCGGAGAACTCGTCGATGACCACGAACAGCGCCGGGAGCGGCTCCTGCGCGTGCTCGTCGCCCGCCTCGGCCATCTTCCGGTAGTCCCAGACGTTCTTCGCGCCCGCCTTGTTCAGAACCTCCTGGCGGCGGTTCATCTCACCGGCCAGCGCGTCCTGCATCCGGTCGATCAGCGAGCCGTCGCCCTCCAGGTTGGAGATCGACGCCGACACGTGCGGGGTGTCGAACCCGTTGAACGTCGCGCCACCCTTGAAGTCGACCAGCACGAAGTTGAGCATCTGCGAGGAGTGCGTGGCCATCAGGCCCAGCACGATCGTGCGCAGGAACTCCGATTTACCGGAACCGGTCGCACCGATGCACAGACCGTGCGGACCCATGCCGCCCGAGGCGGTCTCCTTGATGTCCAGGTGCACGATCTCGCCCTGCTCACCAGGGCCGATCGCGACCTTGTAGAGGTCGTCGGTGGGACGGGGGCGCCACGCCTCGTTGAGGTCGAAGGTGACCACGTCACCGGCCAGACCCAGCTGCTCGATGTAGTTCAGCGGCGTGGTCAGCGGCTCGTAGCTGCCCGAGTCGGTGTCGACGGCGGGACCACCGGCGACCCGGTACGGGGCCAGCTGGCGGGACAGCGACGTCGCCTCTTCCTCGGTCAGCGTGTCCGGCTTGCCGAACCACTCCACACCGGAACCACCGCGGGCACCGATGCGGTCCTCCTCCACGACCATCCGCATGCCGCGGCGAGCCGTGAGCGGACCCAGCAGGTCGGACAGGTCGATCATCGTGACGCCCGCCAGGCCGCCCTCGACGTAGAGGGCTTCCTCACGGCTGATCTCGGCGTCGTCGATCAGGATCACGACGTGCGGCTGACCGTCCGGCGGAGCCGCGTTGCGCTGGAAGCGCGGGCGGTCGGCCAGCTGCTCGGAGAGCATGCTCTCGACCGTGGCCAGCGAACCCGCCATCAGCCGCATCTGGCCGATGCCGTCGGTCTCGGTGGGGTGCTGCGCATGCGGCAGCCACTTCACCCACTCCCACTCGCGGCGCGCCTGGCCGGAGCTGGCGACCGCGATGATCACGTCCTCGGGGGTGTGGAAGGTCGCCAGCTGGCAGATCATCGCGCGAGCGAGACCGCGCACCTGCTCCTTGTCGCCCTGCAGGCCCACCGCGGCGAAACCGCGCAGCGACGTCGCGATCGGCAGGTCCTGCACCAGCGAGTGCGCGCGCACGAAGCGGCGCAGCGCCAGCGTGGTGATCGGCTCCAGCTCGTCGACGGGGCCGGTCTGCGGCGGGACCAGACGGGTCTCCAGCCGCTGCGAACCGCGGCCCACGCGGACCTGGCAGAAGTCGTTGTCGTTGGGGCGGCGCTCCCACATCCGGCGGCTGCCGGCCGCCAGCGACCACAGGGTCTGCGGGTCGGGGTGCACCCACTCGCGGGCCAAGCGCTGCTCGTCCGCCGCCTCGCGGGCGCGGTCGCGCATCTGGCCGAGGTACCGCAGGTAGTCCTTGCGGTCCTCGTCCATCTCGGCCTTCTTCTGACTGCCGTCCCGGCCGCCGCCGGCCATCATCCCGAACGTTGAGATGAGCATCATCATCGGCATCATCATCATCATCGGGTTGTTCTGGGCCCGCGTGAACATGAAGGCCATCATTCCCAGCGACGCCACGATCATCAGGCCCGGAAGGACCTTCTGAACGATGTTTCCCGGGATGGTCCGCGGAATCTCCGGCGGTGGTTCGAGGTGCACCTCCCCGCCCGGTGGCCTGGGAGCGGCCAGGCGTGGCGTTCGCTTGAACTGCAGCGTGCTCACCGGACGCAACAACCTTTCTCAGACGTGCCTGAAAACACCAGAAGACCTCCGGTGCTCGTCGAACTCGCAGCCAGCATTGTTCACTGCCGCGCAGCTCTGGATAACGGGGTGCGGCTCAGCGTGACCAACCAGATACCAAGTAGTTGACACGAGTTCCGCCAAACCCGTCACCCGTGGACGGTCGGTGTGGCCATACTAGGGGCGCTCTCCGATCGGGCGGGTGGGTTTCGACAAGAAAACCCGGCCTTGGTTGGATCGAGCCCTCGACAAACGAATGCAAGGCAATCAACTTCAGGGAGTAGGGGGCCCAAGTGGCGACCGGGACCACGGTGTTCAGCCGCGTGACGGTGGTGGCGCCTACAACTCGTATCGACCTGGCGCTGCCTTCAGACGTATCGGTGGCGGACCTGCTGCCGATGCTGCTGGATATGGCCCGCGAGATGACCCCGGACGGCGGTTCGCGGCACGGCGGCTGGGTGCTGGCCAAGCTCGGTGAGAGCGCGGCCCTCGATCCGAGTCAGTCGCTGTCCTCGCAGGGAGTTGTCGACGGCGACATCCTGCAACTGCGCCGCCGGTCGGACGACCCGCCGCCGCCGCTCTACGACGACGTCGTCGACGCGCTCGCGGAGGCCGAACCGGGCAGCTACCGGCCGTGGACCAAGGAGACCTCCGCGAAGGTCGGTCACGCCGCCGGTGCGCTGGGTCTCATCGCCGCAGCCGCCGCTCTCGGACTCGCAGGCCCCGCCGGGATGCTGCACCCGACCACCATCCAGGGCACCACCGCGGTCGTGTTCCAGCTGGCCGCGGCCGTGACCGCGATGGTCATCGCGATCTTCGCGACCGGCATCGGCTCGATGGTCACCCGCGCCTACGCGGCTTCCACGACCGGAACCGTGATCGCCGGTGCCGGTGGTCTGCCGATGGCGTTCGTGGCCGGCTTCAACATGGTTCCCGGCAACACGCTGGAACCGCGGTTGCTGCTGGGCAGCGCGCTGGCGTTCATCTTCGCCTCGATCTCGATCATGGTGATCGGCGCGGGCATCGTGACCTTCATCGCAGCGGCCACCGCAGGTGCTTTCGGCACCATCGCCTTCGCCGTCGCGACGATCTTCACGCAGGTCAGCTCCTCCAGCGTCGCCGCCGGTGCCGGTGCCGTGGCACTGGCCGGGATCTCCCTGCTGCCGCGCATCACCATCCAGCTGTCGAAGCTGCCGCTGCCGCACGTCCCGGGCAGCGCGGAGGACCTCAAGGAGGACTCCGGGTTCCCCGACTACCGGATGATCGAGAAGCAGACCGGGCTGGCCCACCAGTACATGACCGGTCTGATCATCGGTTGCGGCGTCGTCGCCGCCGTCGGCGCCATGGTCGCCGCCGCGACCAACCCCATCTGGGGCTCGGCGTTCGCCGTGGTCGTCGCCGCGGTCCTGCTGCTGCGCGGCCGCAACTACGCCAACGGCAGCCAGGCGCTGGCGCTGCTGTTCAACGGTCTGCTGGCCTCGGCCGGCATCGCCGTCGGACTGCTGGTGCAGGTCGCCGACAACCCGGTGTTCGTGGCGGCCGTGTTCCCGCCGCTGCTGATCCTCGGCGGCCTCGCGGTGATCTTCGGCGTGGTGTTCCCGAACCGCCGGTTCTCGCCGGTGCAGCGCCGGATGGTCGACATCCTCGAAGCCGTCCTCATCGCCCTGGTGCTCCCGCTGGCGCTGGCCGCGATGGACCTCTACATGGCCATCCGCGACCTGAACCTGAACTTCTAAGAGGGACCTCGCACATGGGCTTCAAGCACCCCCGCTCTCGCGGCGCACGGCGCGGACTCGCGCTGTGCGCCGCGGTGGGCGTCCTCGGGCTCAGCGGACCGATGGCACCGGCCATCGCGCAGCAGGTGGGACCGCCGCGGCTGGATCCCAGCAAGCAGACCGGGACGTCGCTCAAGCCGCAGAACTTCCCGCAGAAGCAGGGCTGCATGAACGGCAGTCCCGGCAGCACGATCCCCGAGAAGCCCTGGAGCCAGCTGGTACTCGGCTACGAGCGGGCGCACGAGCTGGGATACACCGGGGCCAACGAGATGGTCGCCGTGATCGACACCGGGGTGAACAACCACCCGCGGCTGGGCTCGGTCGTGCCCGGCGGCACGTCGATCACCTCCGACGGCCGGGCCACGCAGGACTGCGACGGGCACGGAACGATCGTGGCCGGCGTCATCTCCGCCGATCCTGACCCCACCGGGGAGACCGGCTACGTCGGTGTGGCGCCGGACTCGACGATCCTGTCGATCCGGCAGACGTCCAACCTCTTCGTCGACGACCAGACCAACGCCACGGTCGGCACCACCGAGACCATGGCGCAGGCGATCAACCTCGCGGCCTCGCGGGGCGCGAAGGTCATCAACATCTCGCAGTCCTCGTGCCAGCCGATCGCGCAGGCGAGCAGGTACGACGACTACGGCAACCAGATGTTGCACAACGCCGTCAAGAACGCCTACAACCAGGACATCGTGATCGTCGCCGCCGCGGGCAACGTGGGCGGGAACTGCCAGAAGAACTCCCCCGGCAGTCCGTCGACGGCCGTGCTTCCCGCGTGGTTCGACGACGAGGTGCTCACCGTGGCCTCGCTGAACCAGCAGGGAGCGCCGTCGGAGTTCACCGTCCCGGGCCCCTGGGTCGACGTGGCGGCTCCCGGCGAGAACCTGATCGCGCTCGACCCCGGCAACGGCGGTGACGGTCTGGTCAGCCAGATCTCCGAGGGCGAGCAGGGGAAGATGGCTCCGATCCAGGGCACGAGCTTCGCGGCTCCGTACGTGTCCGGACTGGCCCTGCTGATCAAGCAGAAGTTCCCCACGATGTCGGCGGCCCAGGTCATGGAGCGGATCAAGACCACCGCGCTGCACCCGGGCGGCGTCAACGGGCGCAACGACATCGTCGGCTACGGCATGATCGACCCGATGGCCGCTCTGCAGGACGTGGTCCCGGCCGAGCACGGCAAGCAGGCCCCGCCGAAGAAGCCGACGCACCTCGCGGCGGATGCCCTGCAGCAGAAGGACTTCCCGGCCATCATCGTCGCCATCGGCGGTGCGGGAGCGGGAATCGCGGGCATCGTCTTCACGGCGTTCCTCGTCAACGCGGTCCGCAGCGTCCGCGCCCGAGCCCGCCAGAACCGCTGAGGCGAAACCTCCGCTTCGCACGACCGAGAAAGGGCCGTCTCCCCTGGGAGACGGCCCTTTCTCACATCCACACCGCGCGACCCACAACGTACATCTCGCCCAAACATCACAACACCCCCAACACGCGGTGGGAGTGTCGCGGGAGCAGGAGGTTGTCGTCCGAACCGCCCGTGATCGATGACCGTTTCGCCTGGTCGGTTCGGGTCAGAACCGCCCGTTGCCCTCGGGAGCGCGGAGCGGGTCAGGCCCGGGGTTTCGGGGGTGGCGCGTCTCCGACGCCCGCGGTGCCCGTCTCCGGCTTCGGCTTGGCCTCCGCCTTGGGGGCCATGACCTCGTCGATCGAGGGCTTCGGCGGTGCCGGTTGCAGGGTCGACGGGAGGTCCAGCTTGTCCGGGGTCGCCTGCGGCTCCTGGGGCTTCTGATCCGCTTGGGGCTGCTGGGACTTCGCCGGCTCGCCGAAGACCGCGGGAGGCGCCTCCGGTTGGAAGCCGAAGAGGTCGTCCGGATTGGACTTGAGGCGGGAGGAGTTCTGGCGCTCCTGGTTGCCACCCCCCCGCTGCCCCATCATTCCGCCCATCATGCCCATCGGCATCATGCCCATGCCCACGCCCGCCGCACCCACGGCCGCGCCGGCGGCGATGCCGCCCGCAGCGGCACCGGCACCGGGCTGGTCCTCTTCGGACTCCGCCGACGCCGCGGTGGTCGCGGCAGCCGCCGTGGTCCCGGCGGGTTCCGCGGCCCCAGGGGCATCGGAAGTGCCCGGGGCGGCCGGAGTTCCAGCGGAGGCCTCGACCGGGGCCTGAGCCTCCCAGCGGCCGGGCTCGCGGGTCGCGACTCCGGCCATGTCGTCGCAGAGCCGGGTGAAGGCCATGTAGTAGTCCGCGATGGATTCCAGGAGCTCGCGGGCCGGTTCGGCGAGGTCCGCCAGGTGCTCGCGGGCGCGCTCGGCGTCAGCGGCGGTCATGGCGGCCCTGACGTCGTCGGCGGTCCTGGCGACCAGCTCGTTCAGGCGTCGTTCCTCCGCACCGACGCCGTCCGCGGTGTGCTCCAGGGCGTCGGCGAGTCCAGTCATCGCGTCCGCGAGGTCCTTGCCCGCCAGCCCGGCGTCGCGGACGTGCGCGACGAACGCCTCCGCGTCCGCGCCCTGCCAGGCCGTGTCGATCCCGCCCAGCTCGCCGTCCACGTCACCGGTGGACTGCTCGACGACCTCGGCCGCCTCGCGCCACACCTGGGCCGCCGCGCGGAAATCCTCCGGCCTGCCCACGAGTTCGTCGACGGCGGTGGGCGAGAAGTACGGGACGTCGAGCTCCTCGGCGACGCCCGCGAGGTAGCGCTGGTGCTCGGTCGGCATCCTCACGCCTCCTGTCTGCGCAGGTCAACAGCGCTGTCGTCGTCGCCGGCGGAGTGGTGGTCGACCACCTCGCGCAGCTCGTCGCCCGCGCTGGTCAGCGTCTCGGCGGCCTTGCGGTGCCGGTCGAGCAGGTGATCGCACAGCTGCTGATACGCCTCGGGCGCACCGGATTTCCGACCGATCTCGCCGAAAGACGCACCGGTGAGCTCTGCCTCCGCCAGCTTC
Source organism: Saccharopolyspora karakumensis (assembly GCF_004349225.1). Taxonomy (NCBI): domain Bacteria; kingdom Bacillati; phylum Actinomycetota; class Actinomycetes; order Pseudonocardiales; family Pseudonocardiaceae; genus Saccharopolyspora; species Saccharopolyspora karakumensis. Next base: position 89,300 of record NZ_SMLA01000011.1, on the reverse strand, counting down.
GCCCGGCCGGTCGTGATGTCCTCACCGGCCTCCTTCACCTGCCGCGCGTGGGTCGACAGCCACTCGATGTCGATCCTGATCCCCGACATCCGCCCCACCTCCCAGATCGGATCTCGCTTCCAAGACGAACCGCCCGCAGCTCACCGTGGCTGCGGGCGGTTCGCTCGTTCCCTCGGACGTTCGGCACCGGCGGTTCGGTTCCCGGGCGAGGTGAGAGGTTTCGGCTGAAACTCCCACCTCACCCGCGCGGATCAGCCTCCGGCGGCTCCTCCGGCCTGCGGCTTCGGGGCGGGGCGGTTCACGCCGCCCGGCAGGACCGGGACCGAGTCGTAGGTGACGCTGGCGGCGGCCGGGTCGAGGAAGTCGCCGCGCGGAAGGCTCCGCATCAGCCACGACGGGCCCGCCTTGATGTCACCGGCGCTCTTGGCGACGCCGAGACCCTGCGCGGTGGCGAGGTCCTTGACGCCGTACTGCACGCCCTGGTCGGAGACCAGGAAGATCGGGCCGCTCTCGGCACCGGCCTCGTTGGACGTGCCGCGCACGACGGCCGCCTTGCCCGCCGCGCCGTAGTAGTAGTCGACCTGCGGGCCCGAACCGTCGAACTGGGCCAGCTTCACCGCCGGCTTGACCGCCGGGGTGCCCTTGTTCAGCGTGACGGTGATCATCTGCGAGCCACCGACGTTCTTCCAGCTCAGGCAGGACGTGTCGGCCTGCTGGAAGGACACCGGCTTCGGCACCGACGTCGGGAAGTAGTCGAGGTTGAGCGGGTTCTCCGTCGGCTTGGCGTCGGTGATGGCGCCGGTGACGTTCGGGATCTCCCGGCTGGAGACCTTGCCCGCGTGCAGCACGGCGGCCGCACCTTCGGCGCTCAGCTCCTGCTTTCCGTCCTGCAGCAGCACGAAGAACTGCTCCCGCTCGCCGGGAACGCTGCGCTTGACCACGTCACCGACCTTGTAGCGGGTCAGGTACGAGGCGGGCTGGCCCTCGCCGTCGATCTCCGGGACCGACAGCTCCGGAACGCTCGGGATCGCGTTGAGCGTGTTGGTGCTGATCGTGCGCGGCGTCACGCCGTTGAGCCCGAAGACGTCGCGGACGACGGTCTCGCTCTTGGCGATCTTCGACTTCACCGCGTGCGTGTTGGGCTGGTTCTCCCGATGGGCCCGGTAGACGAGGTACTCCTCGCCCGAGCTCTGGTCCTTGACGAACAGCGACTGCTTCGGGTCCAGCTCGACGCCGTGGTTGCCGTCGCCGCCGATGACGGTCGTCTCGACCTTCGTGGCCGCTTCCACGCGCGAGGAGCTCAGATTCCCCTGCACCTGGCCGACATCGCAGATCGCCCACGACGGTTCCGCCGGGTTGTCCGCGCTCGGCACGTAGGTCGGGGCGTTGACCATGCCGGTCAGCGGGCCGCGCGGGAAGTCCGCCAGCGCCGCTTCCTTGACCGTGGTCGTCGGCACCGCACCGCTGCCCTGCTTGCCGCCCTGCTGCATCACCAGAAGCTTCGCCGATGCCATGTTGAGCATCGGGATCAGCCGCTTCTGCGCCTTGTCGTCAGAGGTGACGACGAAAACGCTGCCGCTCTCCTTCGCGACGACGATGTTCCCCGGTTCGGGAACCGTGCCCTTGCCGCCGAACAGGCCCCAGACGAGGAACCCGACTACGCCGACGGCCGCCAGCACCGCACCCGCGACCGTGGCCCGCTTGTGCGAGCCCATCGGATCGTGGAGCATCACCGCGTCTTTCCGCACCAGCGCCGACTCCATGCGGCGAAGCACGAACCGATAGGCCTGAACCTGTGACTTCGTTGTGGGTGTTGATGCCATTCTTCGCCTACAGCTCTCCCGTCCGAGGTACGGTTTCGCAGGATAGTCGCTGAGATATACCGAATGGGTGCGGTTCGGCGGACTCCGTCAGTATTCTCTGCACGCGGCTCAACTCCGACGAACGCGTCCGCCGCACCTACCTGCGAGGGGGAGAGACCGAACGGATGTCCGTGCCCACACAACATCCGGCCCAGCCGAAGGCTCCCGGGGCCGCCAACCCGACCCGCGCCCGGATTCGCGCGCGCCGTCGGCGGATCAACGGCGTGACGCTCGCCGGGATCCCGGCGGCCAACATCGTGCTCATCGAAGTCGGTCTGGGGATCGGCGCCGGCATCTTCTTGATCAACCCGCGAGACCCCGTCATGTGGTCCATCGCGGGCGGAATCGCCTTGCTGGCCTTGATCATCGCGCTGCTTCGCCGTCGTGGCCGCTGGTTCACGCAGTGGTTCGGGCTGGTGCTCGAGTACCGCAGCCGCAACCACACCCGCGCCTCGCAGCCGGCGAACGTCGACATCGCCGAACCCGCTGAGGACAAGGACGGCGACGGCATCATCGGCCCGGACGAGAACCACCGGGTCGCCCTGCTGCGCTTGGTCGTCGAAGACCTCGTGATCGCCCGCACCCAGGACCACGACCGGAACCCGGTCGGAATGTCCTGGCACAACGGCAAGTGGACCGCGGTGCTGATGGTCGAGCCGACCCCCTCGCTGCTCAACCCCGTGGACAACGCGCCGAACCTGCCGCTGGGCGTTCTCGTGCCGTGCCTCGAGGACCGCGGCGTGGTGCTCGACGCGATCCAGGTCATCTGGCACTGCTACCCGGGAAGCGCGGCCCTGCCGTCGAACTCCCCGGCGCTGAACTCCTACCTGGAGGTGCTGGGTCGGCTTCCCGCCGCGGCCCGCCGCACCACCTGGATCGCCGTGCGGCTCGACCCGCAGCGGTGCGCCAAGGCCATCGGTGAGCGCGGCGGCGGCGTCCTCGGCGCCCAGCGCGCGCTGATCGGCGCCCTGTCCCGCGTGCGTTCTTCCTTGGAGCAGCGCGGAATTCCGGCCCGCCCGCTGGACCCCGACGAGCTGCTGCAGGCGGGCATCTCCTCCGCCGAGCTGCACAGCGTGCTCGGTTCGCAGCGGCCGGTCGGCCTCAAGGAGCGCTGGGACGGCGTCACCGCTGGTGGCGTCGGACACTCCAGCTACGCCATCACCTCGTGGCCGAACCAGATGAACGACAGCCTCAACGCGCTCACCGGCATCCGGGCGCTGTCCACCAGCATCGCCCTGTCGGTCTCGCCGGTCGGTGAGGAGAACGAGGTCGGTCTGCGCGGTCTGGTGCGGGTCTCGGCCCGCACGCCCGCCGAGCTGGACACCGCCGACGCGCGGTTGAAGGCCATCAGCAACCGACTCGGGTTGACCCTCACGCCGCTGCGCGGTTCGCAGCTGGCCGGCTACGCAGCGACGCTGCCGCTCGGAGGTGCGGCATGAGCCGAAGCAGGACGATCGACGTTCCGGGAAGCCAGGGCGTCGCACCGGAGTTCCTCGTCACACCGGAGACGCTGGACGCCATCAGCCCGTCCGGCGACCGCGGTGGCGTGATCATCGGATCCGACCCGCAGGGCGAGGCCCAGGCGGCGTCGATCCTGCGCTCGATGCCGACCCGCATGGTCACCGTCGGAGGTCTCTACCTGGCCCGCCAGCTCGCGCTGCGGGCGATGGCGACCGGCGCGTGGGTGATCATCGCGACCGGCCGTCCCGCCGCGTGGAAGATGCTGGAGCGCGCCGCCGGTGAAACCCCGGACGGCAAGCCCGTTCCGCTGGTGCAGATCCGCCGGCTCGCCCCGTTCGACCTGCCGCGCTCCTCCGAGGACACCCCGCTGCTGGTCATCCACGACGGCGGTGCCGTCCCGCAGGAACTGTTCCCGCCGCGCGCGCCGTGGCAGACGACCATGTACGTGCTGCCGTACCTGCACCCGCAGGTCAGCAGCGGCACCGCGGCCAACACCGCGGACCTGGTCCTGCTGCAGCGCCTGCCGCTCAACCAGGCCCAGCTCGCCCAGCGCATCTGGAGCCTGCGCAACCACCAGGTGCAGCCGCTCACGCAGCTCCAGGACGACCAGCTCATCGCGCTGGGCAACATGACCTGGACGATGATCCGCCTGGTGACCAACCAGAAGGAGAAGGAGATCCTCGGCCCCATCCGCCGAGGCGACTGACCTCCGCGCTCGCGAATCCCCCGGCCGCACCGTCGTCCGGGGGATTCGTCGTTTACGGCCGGAATCGGCTCCGCGTCGCTACGATCACCACGACCCGTTCTCGAGGAGCCGGAGGGGGCCGACGTGGGACGGTGGCGCGCACTCCGCACACCAGCGGAACTGCGGCCCGATGTGTCGTGCGACCTCGGCTGCCGGATGAGCGTCCGAGGCGGCGTCCTCACGTCGCAACACACGCCGTACGCGGTGTTCCGGTTCCGGTGGAGCGCCCGGCCAGGGGCAAGCGGCGCGAAACCGTCACGTGCCCGCGTTGCGGGGCCTCCGTGAGCTTCGCCGTCGGCAGCGTGGAACGCACCCTCCGGAAGCGCCGCATCTACCGCATCGCCTACGCGATCGGGAGCATCCCCACCCTCACCGCCTCGGTGGTGCTCGCCATCGCGATGTCGGACTTCGTGGGCTGCGCCCTGCTGCTCGTGACGGGGATCGGCCTCGGCATCGCCTGGGGTGTTCCACCCGCCTTGGGTGACCGGGGTCAACAAGCTCGTCACGAACGAGCACGCGGTGGCGCAAACCGGCTACTGGTCCTGGAACGTCCACCAGAGCTGAGCGCGGAAGGGTCAGGAGAGGTCTCGAACGGCCCGCGTCTGACCGGCTCTGCGCGCCAGCTCCTCCGGCGCGGGGTAGTCGATCGCGCGGAGGGTGAGGCCGTGGGGTGGGGCGACCGCCGTGGTGCGGGTCTGGGCCGCCAGGAGGTCCGCCGGGTGGGACTCCGGGCGGCGGCCGTCGCCGGTCATCAGGAGCGTGCCGACGAGGCTGCGGACCATGGAGTGGCAGAAGGCGTCGGCCGAGACCTCGGCGACGATCAGGTTGTCCTCCACGCGGTTCCAGGTGAAGCGCTGGAGCTCGCGGATCGTCGTCGCCCCTTCCCGGGGCTTGCAGTAGGCCGCGAAATCGTTGAGGCCCAGGAGCTCTCGGGACGCCTCGTTCAGCGCGTCCACGTCCAGCGGGCGGTTCCAGGCCAGCGTGTCCTTGCGCCGCAGCGGATCGGCGCCCCACGGGGCGTCCGAGACCTGGTAGCGGTAGTGGCGCCGCAGCGCCGAGAAGCGGGCGTCGAACTCCGGAGGGACCACTTGGGCACCGAGAACCCGCACGTCCGGCGGGAGGATCCGGTTCCACCGGTGGACCATGCGCGTCAGGTCCGGGATCCCGCGCGAATCGACCGCCAGGCGACCGGGCGTCTCGGGGTCCAGCGGGACGACGTCGAAGTGCAGCACCTGACCCGTCGCGTGCACACCGGTGTCGGTGCGACCGGCGACCACGACGGACTTGGGCACCTCGCGACCCGGGGGCTGCTTGGCCAGCGCGTCCTCCACCAGCCCCTGCACGGTGCGCAGACCCGGCTGCTTGGCCCAGCCCTTGAAGTCCGTCCCGTCGTAGGACAGGTCGAGGCGCACGCGAACGAGCCCGCCGTCCCCAGCGGGAACAACGGGCTCGTTCACAGCATCACCGGCCAGAATCAGGACTCGTCCTTCTTCTCGGCGGCGGTGTCCTCAGTGGTCTCCACCTGAGCCTCAGCGGACTCGGTGGTCTCCACGGTCTCTTCGGCCTTCGGCTCCTCGGCCTTCGGCTCGTCAGCGGCGAACTTGGTGCCGCGGGCGGCCTCGGCCTCGGCGGTGGCGGTCTTCTCCGACACCAGCGCGATCACGGCCATCTTCGCGTTGTCACCCTTGCGCGGCATCGTCTTGATGATGCGGGTGTAACCGCCGTTGCGGTCGGCGAAGAACGGGCCGATCTCGGCGAAGAGCTTGTGCACGACGTCCTTGTCGCGGATGGTCTTCATGACCTCGCGACGGTTGTGCAGGTCGCCCTTCTTGGCCTTGGTGATGAGCCGCTCGGCGATCGGCCGCAGCCGCTTCGCCTTCGCCTCGGTGGTGGTGATCCGACCGTGCTCGAACAGCGAGGTGGCCAGGTTGGCCAGGATGAGCCGCTCGTGCGACGGGGACCCGCCGAGACGCGGACCCTTGGTCGGGGTGGGCATCGGTTGCTCCTCTCGAGGGCGCGCCGGTGAACCCCGGACGCGCAACACAGCTACAGCTGCTCTGTCTCCGCGTAGTCCTGACCGTCGTCGTAGCCGTTGTCCTCGACGGGACCCGCCGAGCCGACGATGACCTCGTCCTCGGCGGTCCAGCTCTCCGCGGGGTACTCGGCCGCAGCTGCGGACGGGTCGAACCCGGGCGGGCTGTCCTTGAGGGCCAAGCCCAGACCGGCCAGCTTCATCTTGACCTCGTCGATGGACTTCGCACCGAAGTTGCGAATGTCCAGCAGGTCGGCCTCGCTGCGCGAAACCAGCTCGCCGACGGTGTGGATACCCTCCCGCTTGAGGCAGTTGTAAGAGCGAACCGTCAGGTCCAGGTCCTCGATCGGCATCGCGTAGGCCGCGATGGTGTCGGCCTCCGCCGGCGACGGGCCGATCTCGATGCCCTCGGCATCGACGTTGAGCTCGCGGGCGAGCCCGAACAGCTCGACGAGAGTGCGACCGGCCGACGCCACCGCATCGCGGGGCGTGATGGACGGCTTGCTCTCGACGTCGAGGATCAGCTTGTCGAAGTCGGTGCGCTGCTCGACACGAGTGGCCTCGACCTTGTAGGTCACCTTCAGAACCGGCGAGTAGATCGAGTCGACCGGAATGCGGCCGATCTCAGCACCGGTCTGCTTGTTCTGCATCGCGGGGACGTAGCCACGACCACGCTCGACGACGAGCTCGATCTCCAGCTTGCCCTTCGCGTTCAGCGTGGCGATGTGCAGCTCGGGGTTGTGCACGGTGACACCGGCCGGCGGGACGATGTCCGCGGCGGTGACCTCACCCGGGCCCTGCTTGCGCAGGTACATGGTGACGGGCTCGTCCTCCTCGGAGGAGACGACGAGCTCCTTGATGTTCAGGATGACGTCGGTGACGTCCTCCTTCACACCCGGAATCGTGGTGAACTCGTGCAGCACACCGTCGATGCGCAGGCTGGTGACCGCCGCCCCCGGGATGGAGGAGAGCAGCGTACGACGCAGCGAGTTGCCCAGGGTGTAACCGAAGCCCGGCTCCAGCGGCTCGATGACGAACCGGGAACGGGTCTCCGACACGGCCTCTTCGGACAGTGTGGGTCGCTGGGAGATGAGCACTTCGTATTCCTTTCCTCACGGCGCCCGCTATTTGACGCCGATGGAACGGCATGCCCGCGAAAGATCGCGGGCCGGCGACGGATTCCTGCACCGCCACCGCTGGTTGCGGACCGCCGGCGGCCACCTCGTGGAAGGCCGCCGGCGGGACGCGTCACTTCGAGTAGAGCTCGACGATGAGCTGCTCGGTGACCGGGGTGTCGATCTGCGCGCGCTCCGGGCGCTGGTGCACCAGGATGCGCAGGTTCGAGGGCACGACCTGGAGCCAGGCCGGAACCGGGCGCTCGCCGAGGGTTTCCTTGGCGATCAGGAACGGCGTGGTGCCCAGGGCCTTCGGCTTGACGTCGATGATGTCCCACTTCGAAACCTGGAAGCTGGGGACGTTCACCTTCTTGCCGTTGACCAGGAAGTGACCGTGGCTGACGAGCTGACGCGCCATGCGGCGGGTGCGAGCCAGACCAGCGCGGTACACGACGTTGTCCAGCCGGCTCTCCAGCAGCTGCAGGAGGTTCTCACCCGTCTTGCCCGGGCGGCGGTTGGCTTCCTCGTAGTACGCGCGGAACTGACGCTCGAGCACGCCGTAGGTGAACCGGGCCTTCTGCTTCTCCTGGAGCTGCAGCAGGTACTCGGTTTCCTTGATGCGCGCGCGACCGTGCTGCCCCGGCGGGTACGGGCGACGCTCGAATGCCTGGTCTCCGCCGACAAGGTCAACCTTGAGACGACGGGACTTGCGGGTCGCGGGACCGGTGTAACGAGCCATTGGTGATCCTTACTCCTTTCCCGCGGCTCAGACCCGACGACGCTTCGGCGGGCGGCAGCCGTTGTGCGGCTGCGGGGTCACGTCCTGGATGGTGCCCACCTCGAGGCCTGCGGCCTGCAGCGAGCGGATCGCCGTCTCCCGGCCCGAACCCGGACCCTTGACGAAGACGTCGACCTTCTTCATGCCGTGCTCGGCGGCCTTGCGGGCCGCGTTCTCGGCGGCCATCTGCGCGGCGAACGGGGTGGACTTGCGAGAGCCCTTGAACCCGACGTGGCCGGCCGAGGCCCAGCTGATCACCGCACCGGTGGGGTCGGTGATCGAAACGATCGTGTTGTTGAACGTGCTCTTGATGTGAGCCTGCCCGTGGGCAACGTTCTTCTTTTCCTTGCGCCGCACCTTCTTGACGGCGCCAGCGCGAGCCTTGGGTGGCATAGCTTTAGCTTTCTCCTAGCGAGGCTTACTTCTTCCCGGCCTTCTTCTTGCCGGCGACCGTCTTCTTCGGCCCCTTGCGGGTACGCGCGTTGGTCTTCGTCCGCTGCCCGTTGAGGGGCAGGTGACGACGGTGGCGCACACCCTCGTAGCAGCCGATCTCGATCTTCCGGCGGATGTCGGCCTGGACCTCGCGGCGGAGGTCACCCTCGACCCGGTAGTTCTCCTCGATGAAGTCGCGCAGCTTGGTCAGCTGCTCGTCGTCGAGGTCACGCGGCTTCGCGTCGGCCGAGACGCCGGTGCCGGAGAGAATCTCCTTGGCCCGGGTCTTGCCGATCCCGAAGATGTAGGTAAGCGCGATCTCCATGCGCTTTTCGCGCGGGAGGTCGACGCCAACGAGCCGTGCCATGTCGGCTCCTTCTCCTTGTGTCAGTCCAGGTCTGCTCCCACGCCGCCCCCGCACGGGATGTGCGGAGCCCCGGCCTGGTCCGGAGGTCAGCCGGCTCATCTCGCGAGCCGACAGGTCGTGGGAGTTCTTCTGTAGTTTCCGCTTGCTGCGACCTCAGTGGTCTGCGGTCAGCCCTGACGCTGCTTGTGTCGGGCGTTGTCGCAGATCACCAGGACTCGTCCGTGACGACGAATGACCTGGCACTTGTCGCAGATGCGCTTCACACTCGGCTGGACCTTCACGGTCGTGCTCTCCTGTTGGACGCGTGTCCAGGTCTCCCCGGACACCGTGGAGGTCACTTGTAGCGGTAGACGATGCGCCCACGGGAGAGGTCGTAAGGCGAGAGCTCCACCACAACCCGGTCCTCGGGGAGGATTCGAATGTAGTGCTGGCGCATCTTGCCACTGATGTGTGCGAGGACCTTGTGGCCGTTCTCCAACTCGACACGGAACATCGCGTTGGGAAGCGGCTCGATCACCCGACCCTCGACCTCAATGGCCCCGTCCTTCTTGCCCATGTCCTCCGCGTTTCGTGACGGTGACGGTTTGCGGGGCGAAAGCCCCTGCCACACGAACCGGAGGCCCCGGCACGCATGACCGACACACGCGGGATCCGATTCGAAATACCGATGACCACCCGATCCGGATACTCTTGAGCAGAGTCGCGCGGACGGACGCTCCGGGCACAACGAACCGGCGCCACTCGTGCGCCGATAGTCCATCGTACGCGCAGCCCGATGAGCACCACACATCGGGGCTGCTCACACCGCATCCGCCGCCACCGGCGGCTTGCGTCGATCTTCGAGCCCTCACTACTTTCGACCACACACTCGAAACCTCGACACCGGTGTCGAGGCGCGCCCACCCCGGAAACACCCGAGGAGCAGCGTGACAGCGCAGCAGCAGCCCACCGGCAGCCCCGTGCAGGCGTTGACCGGCAAGCTCGCCGAATACCGGACCTTCTTCAGCACCGCGGTCCGCAACCCGCACATGGTCGGTGCCGCCACACCCACCTCGGCCGCCGTGGCGGCCACCGTCGCGCAGGTCGTGCCCAGCACCGGCAGCCCCGTCGTGGTCGAGCTCGGCCCCGGGACGGGGTCGCTGTCCGACGGCATCCACGCCCGCCTGCCCGCCGGCGCCCGCCACCTGGGCATCGAGCTCGGGGCCGACATGGTCGCACACCTGCGCGAGCACAAGCCGTGGCTGGAGGTCGTGCACGGTGACGCGGGCGACCTGGGGTCGGTGCTGGCCGAACGCCGGATCGACGAGGTCGACGCGGTCGTCAGCAGCATCCCGTGGTCGCTGCTGGACGACGCCGCCCAGGGCCACATCCTCGGCCAGGCGGCCAAGGCCCTCACGCCCAACGGCGCGTTCACAGCCCTGACCTACGTCCCCGCGGAGCGCACCCGCAACGCGCGCCGGTTCCGCGATCGGCTGCACGAGACCTTCGACGAGGTCCTCACCCACACCACGTGGCGCAACTTCCCGCCCATCCTGCACTACATCTGCCGCCGTCCCCTGGTCTGAGCATTCCGACAACCGGGTACTTCCAGGCGAAAGCCGAGTTTCGGTCGACGTGGAGGTCCGATTGCGGACCGGTTACGGTCGGGCGGCATCAAACCCGGGGAGGGCAGGAGAGCCGTGAGCAAGTCACGCGAGTACCTGATGTTCGTGGGCCGCGCGGTCCAGAACCCGTCGAAGGTCGGCGCGGTGCTGCCGACCTCGGAGCACGTAGCCCGCGCGGTCGCCGACGTCGTGCCCAGCCACGGCCCCAGCACGGTGCTGGAGCTCGGCCCCGGCACCGGGGCGCTCAGCGATCCCATCCGGGAGCGCATCGCACCCGGGTCGCGACATCTGGCTGTGGAGATCGACCCTGAGCTGGTCCGCTACCTCAACCGCACCAAGCCGTGGCTGGAGGTGATCCACGGGGACGCCTCCGACCTGCGCAAACTCCTCGCCGACGCGGGCGTGGACAGGGTGGATGCGGTGATCAGCTCGATCCCGTGGACGCTGCTGCCCGGCGACAAGCAGCGGGAGCTGCTGCACGAGGCCGCCGCGGTGATGACCCCGGGCGGGGTGTTCACCACCGTCACCTACCTGACGACGCTGTGGCGCGCGCAGACCAAGGAGTTCATCGGCGCGCTCGACGACACCTTCGACGAGGTGTTCCCCCGCAGCGCCGTCTGGCGCAACGTGCCGCCGGCGCGCGTCTACGCCTGCCGCCGCCCCAAGGGCTGAGGGCTCAGGCCTCTTCCGGGGCCGTGAGGACCCAGGGGCCGTCTTCGGTGATGGCGACCGTGTGCTCCCAGTGGGCAGCGCGGGAGCCGTCAGCGGTGACGACGGTCCAGGCGTCGTCGAGCTCCTCGGTCTCGGCGGTGCCGCCGGTCAGCATCGGCTCGACCGCCAGCGCCATGCCCACCCGCAGCTTCGGGCCGCGGCCCGGCTTGCCGAGGTTCGGCAGGAACGGCTCCATGTGCATCTGCGTGCCGATGCCGTGGCCGCCGTACTCGGCGATGATGCCGTAGTCGTGGCCGTCCGCCGCAGCCGCCGACAGCGCGGCGGTCTCCACGGCGTGGGAGATGTCGGTGAGGCGGTTGCCGGCGCGCACCTTCTCGATGCCCGCCCACATGGACGCCTCGGTCGCGGCCGACAGCGCGCGATCGGCGTCGCTGACCTCACCGATGGCCAGCGTGACGGCGGAGTCGCCGTGCCAGCCGTCGAGGATCGCACCGCAATCGACCGACAGCAGGTCTCCCTCGGAGAGCACCTCGCGCACCGACGGGATGCCGTGCACGACCTTCTCGTTCAGCGAAGCGCAGATCGAACCGGGGAAGCCGTGGTAGCCCTTGAACGAGGGCACCGCACCGGCGTCGCGGATGACCTGCTCGGCGATGGCGTCCAGCTCACCGGTGCTCGCCCCCGGCACGGCCTTCTCGCGGACGGCCGCCAGCGCACGAGCGACGACCAGTCCGGCGGCTCGCATCGCCTCGATCTCACCGCGCGACTTGAGCTCGATGCCCTTACCCCGACGCAACAAGGCACTCACCTTCGAAGTATTGCTGGACGACGCCGGTTCGCGCCCGGCGAGGGAAATGCGGCGGCCGGCCACCATCGGTGACCGGCCGCGCGAACGCTCACTGGTGGCTGCGCAGTGCTTCCATCGCGCGGCCGGTGATCTCCTCGATCGAGCCCATGGCGTCGATCTTGATGACCTTGTCCCGGTAGTAGCCCAGGATCGGTTCGGTCTCCTCGTGGTACACCGCGAGACGGCGGCGGATGACGTCCTCGGTGTCGTCCGAGCGGCCGCGTGCCAGCATGCGCTTGACCAGCTCCTCCTCCGGGACGTCGAACTGCACGACCGCGGTCAGCGCGAGGTCCTTCTCGCCGAGGATGCCGCTGAGCACCTCGGCCTGAGCGGTGTTGCGCGGGTAGCCGTCGAGCAGGAAGCCCTGGGCTGCGTCCTCGTCGCCGAGGCGGTCGCGCACCATCTCGTTGGTGACCTCGTCCGGCACCAGCTCACCGGCGTCCATGTAGCTCTTGGCCTTCTGGCCGAGCGGCGTGGAGTTGCCGATGTTCGCGCGGAACAGATCTCCGGTGGAGATGTGCGGCACACCGAGCTTCTCGCTGAGCACAGCCGCCTGGGTACCCTTACCGGCACCTGGCGGGCCGACGAGAACCAATCGCACCAAGGGTCTGCCTCCGAATCCTCACCATCGCGCGCCAACTGCTGACGAGCTGCGCGGCGCCGCCCCGTACCGACGGCGCTGCGATCCCAACCACCCTACGCATTGACGAGGGGTGGGCGAACACGCCCATGCGGAAGTCCGCGCAAGGGCAAGCACGCTGGTCCGGGCGTGTGCAGCACACGCCCGGACGCTCCACCTTACCTGAGGAAACCCTCGTACTTGCGCTGCGTGAGCTGGCTCTCGATCTGCTTCACGGTGTCCAGACCCACGTTGACCATGATCAGCACCGCGGTGCCGCCGAACGGGAAGTTCTGGTTCTGGCCCTGACCACCGGTCAGCCCCAGGAAGAACATCGGCAGGATGGCCACGATGCCCAGGTACAGCGAGCCGGGCAGGGTGATGCGGGAGAGCACGAAGCTCAGGTACTCCGCGGTCGGGCGACCGGGGCGGATACCGGGGATGAACCCGCCGAACTTCTTCATGTCGTCCGCCCGCTCTTCCGGGTTGAACGTGATCGACACGTAGAAGTAGGCGAAGAAGATGATCAGCAGCATGTACAGCAGGATGTGCACCCAGCTGGCCGGATCGACGATGTAGGTCTGCAGGAAGCGCGCCCACCAGCTGTCCTGGTTGCCCGCCAGCTGACCGATCAGCTGCGGCAGGTACAGCAGCGACGAACCGAAGATGACCGGGATGACACCCGCCTGGTTCACCTTCAGCGGCAGGTACGTGGACGTGCCGCCGTACATCCTGCGGCCGATCATGCGCTTGGCGTACTGCACCGGGATCCGGCGCTGCGCCTGCTCGATGAACACCACGGTGGCGATGATCGCGACCGCGAACAGGCAGACCATGGCGAAGACCAGGCCGCCGTGCGAGGTCAGGATGTTGCCGCCCTCGGCGGGGATCCGCGAGGCGATCGAGACGAAGATCAGCAGCGACATGCCGTTGCCGATGCCGCGCTCGGTGATCAGCTCGCCCATCCACATCAGGACGGCCGCACCGGCGGTCATGACGACCACGATCGTGATCAGGTTCAGGACCGAGTCGTCCGGGATCGGCGAGACCGAGCAGCCCTGGAACAGCTGCCCGCGCACCGCGAGCGCGACGATGCCGGTGCCCTGCAGGACCGCCAGGGCGATCGTGAGGTACCGGGTGTACTGGGTGAGCTTGGCCTGGCCGGACTGGCCTTCCTTCTTCAGCTGCTCGAAGCGAGGGATGACCACCTGCAGCAGCTGGATGATGATGCTCGCCGTGATGTAGGGCATGATGCCCAGCGACAGCACCGACAGCTGCAGCAGCGCACCGCCGCTGAAGAGGGTGAGAAGAGAGTAGACACTCTGAGCGCCGCTGCCCTGAATCTGCTCGATGCACTGCTGGATGTTGGGGTACGACACACCGGGCGACGGAATCGTCGCACCGAGGCGGTACAGCACCACCATTCCCAGCGTGAACAGGATCTTGCGGCGCAGGTCCGGCGTTGCCAGAGCCGAGCGGAAGGCGCCGAGCACGCGAACCTCCTGTACGCGAACCGGTCGGAACCGGCCGGAAAACAAGCGGCCGGCTTCGCCAGCCGGCACGGCGGGAAACTCCATGGACAAGGCCGTGGTCACCCACGGCACTACCGCGCGACTTTAGCAGGCCGCGAGCTGGATACGGACAGCGACCGAACCCTCACGACGATCAACGTTTCGCAACATCGCCGCCAAGCAGCGGCAACCGCGCCCTGTCCGGCGCGGTTGCCGTTATTCCCAGCTTGACCTGCGGTGTTGTCGAAGATCGACGACCACATCGGGGTCAACCGCAGTTGGCCTGCTTTTCTTCCTCGGTCATCGCCCGTGTCGACTGGGTGACCGTCCCGCCCTGGTCGTCGGCCGGGCCGCTGGCCTCGAAGTCGTTGACGTACCAGATGTAGTGGTCGTAGAACTTGTCCTCGAAGTGCAGCTCGTAGGTTCCCTTGGCCTTCTGCATCTTCGGGCCGTGGTAGACCTGCCCGACCTCACCGGGACGCACGGTGATGAAGGTGGTCTGCGACTCGGTGTGCTCGGACCGCCACTCGTGACCGTAGGTGGCCTTGAAGGTCACCTTGAACACCTCGCCGAAGCTGGTGCTCATCGACAGCCCCACGCTGTTGCTCTCCGCGGTGCTGTCGGACCAGGCGACGTTCATCATCTGCTCCCTGTCGGTGCAGTTGAACACCGGAGAGCCGACCGCCTCTGAACTGTTCTGGTAGTGCTCCACCTCGCCCTCGGGGTGGAACACGCAGCTGTCGGTGCCGTTGTCGCACTTCTCCAGCAGCTCGCGAACCGTGGGCTCATCGGCCGCCGTGGCCGGCGGGGCCAGCAGCAGAGCCGCCCCGATCGCCGACACGCAGCTCACCGCGATGCGCTTCATCATCGAGTTCCTCTCGATCAACTTGACGACCAACCGAACAACGCCCCGACAACCGCACCACGCCCGTCCCGCCCCCGACCCGCCAGAACCCGGATTACCGCCGTAGTCGGGAACCCGATTACGGCCGTGTTCAGGAACCCGACTACGGCCGTTCTCGGGGGGACCGGACTTCGGCCGGTTCCGGGACGGACTGCGGCCGTTTTCGGGGGACGGATTACCGCCGCAATCCGGGGCCTGAATACCGGGGTAATCCGGTCAGGCCTGGTGGGCGGTCACGGGCAGGCGTCGACTTCTTCCTGGGTCATGTCCCGGGAGTGCTGGCTGACGGCGGTCGACGAGTCCTGAGCGGGACCGGTCGCCTCGAAGTCGTTGACGTACCAGATGTAGTGGTCGTGGAACTTGTCCTCGAAGTGCAGCTCGTAGGTGCCGCGCACCTTCTGCATCTGGGCCGCCCGCTCGACCCAGCCCACCTGGTGCGAGCCGGTGTCGACGAACGTCGTCTGCGATTCGGTGTGCGACTCCTCCCAGGTGTGCTGGAAGGTCTGCTCGTAGCTGACGGCGAAGACCTTGCCGAAGCCCGCCTCGGTGGTCATCGACAAGCCGACGCTGTTGCTCTGCGACGTGGTGTCCGACCAGGCGACGCTGTGACGCTGGTCGTCCGGGGTGCAGTTGTAGACCGGGTCGCCGACCTGCTTGGCGTCCGCGGTGAAGTACTCCGGCTCGCCGGCCGGGTGGAACACGCAGCTGTCGGTGCCGTTGTCGCACTTCTCCAGCAGCTCGCGGACCGTAGGGTCCTCGGCGGCGTTGACGCCCCGGGCGTTGATGACACCCGCGTTCTCAGCGGTCGCGTTGGCGGTGACGGGCACGACCAGCGCTCCGAACGCGCTCGCCGACGCCACCAGGGTGCGAATCGTTCGTGCTCGCATGGCGAGTTCCCCTCAGCTCAGACCGACGGACTGGGTGCGGTCGTTCAGCATCGAACCGACGTCGGGCGTGTTCTCCTTGAACGGCCCGTCGCGCTCGCCGCCCAGGTCGGGCTCGGGGTACAGCCAGATCCAGCAACCGCCCCACGGCTGGACCGAGGAGACGACGTTCTTCCAGTCGTCGGGCAGGTTGATCTGGAAGTTGACGACACCGTCCTTCTCGCACATGCCGGAGCCGTAGACGGTGAAGCTCGCGCCGCCGTAGTTGGGGTCGGCGAACAACGTCGCCTGGATGACGTCCCCGCGCGCGTCCCTCGACTGCGCGGTGGCCTCGGCCAGCGTCGTGAAGCACAGGGTCTCGCCGGTGCTGAAGTGATAGCTGCAGTGCGAATCCGGTTTCGGGGCCACCGGCCCGCCTGCTTGGGCCACCGCTGCTCCCGGGACAACCGCGGCCAACACCGCGACGATCACCAGGACGGCACGCCGTCCCACCTGTCGTGGTCGCATACGCCGTCGCTCCTCCCTCGATTCATCAGCGCCGTCCGGGTGAAACGGCGTCGACAAAGCTAGGGAGTCCTGTGAGGGGGCCACCACCATCGAAGAGCAGCTGCGCGAACCCAATTTCGCTTGAAACTCTTCGGTGGATCTCGTTCGGCTGAAGAGATGGGCGGGATTCCGACGTATCGCGGCGCGGGAATCGCGATCTGGCTAAGTGAACTGCCAAGAGTGATTCCCCGTGCGCACACGGTATCGCGTCCGTGAATGTGTGGGAATCACCAGAAAGGAGAAGACCCGCCATCCCGGTTGGATGGCGGGTCTTCTACAGAGCTCAGATCAGCGCTCGAGCTTCGTGACCGAGCCGCCAGCGGCGGTGATCTTCTCCTGAGCGCTGCCGGTGAAGGCGTGAGCGGTGACGTCCAGCTTGACGCCCTCCAGGTCCCCGTCGCCGAGGATCTTCACCAGCTCGTTCTTCTTGACCAGGCCCTTGGCGACGAGCTCGTCGAAACCGACGGTGCCACCCTCGGGGAACGCCTGGGCCAGCTTGCCGAGGTTCACACCCTGGTACTCGGTGCGGAAGCGGTTCTTGAAGCCCTTGAGCTTCGGGAGCCGCATGTGGATCGGCATCTGCCCACCCTCGAAACGAGGGGAGACGGTCTTGCGGGCCTTGGTGCCCTTGGTACCGCGGCCGGCGGTCTTGCCCTTGGAGCCCTCACCGCGGCCGACGCGGATCTTGTCGCGCTTGGCGCCAGGGGCCGGACGCAGGTCGTGCAGTTTGATGACCATGTCAGTCGACCTCCTCGACCGTCACCAGGTGACGGACGGCATTGACCATGCCGCGCACGTTCGAGTCGTCCGGGCGAACCACGGACTGACGGATCTTGCGCAGGCCGAGGCTGCGCATGGTGTCGCGCTGGTTCTGCTTCGAGCCGACCAGCCCGCGCACCTGAGTGATCTTGAGCTGTGCCATGACGATCAGACCCCCGTCCCGGCGGCACGCGCACGCATGATGAACGCCGGAGCGACATCTTCCAGCGGCAGGCCACGGCGAGCCGCGACCTCCTCCGGACGCTGCAGCTGCTTGAGGGCGTCCACCGTGGCGTGCACGATGTTGATCGGGTTGTCCGAGCCCAGCGACTTGCTCAGCACGTCGTGGACACCGGCGCACTCCAGCACCGCGCGCACCGGGCCACCGGCGATGACACCGGTACCGGCGCTGGCCGGACGCAGCAGCACGACGCCGGCGGCGTCCTCGCCCTGCACCGGGTGCGTGATGGTGCCGCCCAGGCGCGGGACGCGGAAGAAGTTCTTCTTCGCCTCCTCGACGCCCTTGGCGATGGCCGCGGGAACTTCCTTGGCCTTGCCGTAGCCGACACCGACCATGCCGTCGCCGTCGCCGACGACGACCAGCGCGGTGAAGCTGAAGCGCCGACCACCCTTGACGACCTTCGCGACGCGGTTGATGGTCACGACACGTTCGAACTGCGGGGTCTTCTCTTGGGCCGCCCCGCCACGGCCGCCGTCGCGGCGGTCCCGGCGGTCCTTGCCGCCGGACTCCCCGCCGCCTTCACGCCGAGTGCGTCCAGGCATCAGGCGTCCCTTCCAGTCTCGTTCTTACGCACTTGTCAGAACTCCAGTCCGCCATCACGGGCGGCGTCGGCCAGAGCGGCCACGCGACCGTGGTAGGCGTTGCCGCCGCGGTCGAACACGACCTTCTCGACACCGGCGTCCTTGGCACGGGCGGCGACGAGCTCGCCGACCTTGGTGGCCACGGCCTTCTTGTCACCCTCGAAGCCGCGGAGCTCGGACTCCAGGCTCGTGGCCGACGCAACGGTGTGGCCCTTGGTGTCGTCGATGACCTGCGCGGTGATGTTGCGCAGAGACCGAGTGACGACCAGACGCGGGCGCTCGGCGGTGCCCAGGATCTTCTTCCGGAGGCGCGTGTGACGCTTGGCGCGGGCGAGCCGACGCTTGGTCGAGATGTCCTTGCCAACCGGCTTGCGCTTGGTAGCTGTCTCGCTCATGGTCACTTACCCGTCTTTCCGACCTTGCGGCGGATGGTCTCACCCGCGTACCGGACACCCTTGCCCTTGTACGGGTCGGGCTTGCGCAGCTTGCGGATACGAGCCGCGATCTCGCCGACCAGCTGCTTGTCGATGCCCTTGACCGAAAGCTTGGTCGGGCCGTCGACCGCGAACTGAATGCCGTCCGGCGGCTCGATCACGATGGGGTGGCTGTAGCCGAGGGAGAACTCGAGGTTCGATCCCTTCTGCAGCACTCGGTAACCGACGCCCATGATCTCCAGGTCCTTCTGGTATCCCTGGCTGACGCCGATCACCATGTTGTTCACGAGAGTCCGGGTCAGCCCGTGCAGCGACCGGCTCTCCCGCTCGTCGTTGGGGCGCTTGACCAGCACCGCGCCGTCCTCGTCCTTCTCGACGACGATCGGCTCGCGGACCTGGTGAGCAAGCTCGCCCTTGGGGCCCTTCACGGTCACCGCCTGGCCGTCGATGTTCACCTCGACGCCGGAGGGGACGGTGATCGGCAGCTTTCCGATGCGCGACATAGCCGCTCCTCCTCCCTTACCAGACGTAGGCGAGGACTTCCCCGCCCACGCCCTTCTTCATGGCCTGCCGGTCGGTCACGAGACCGCCGGAGGTCGAGATGATGGCGACGCCCAGACCACCGAGAACCTTGGGCAGGTTCGTGGACTTGGCGTAGACCCGCAGACCGGGCTTGGAGACCCGGCGCAGGCCCGCGATGCTCCGCTCGCGGTTCGGGCCGTACTTCAGCTCGACGACGAGGTTCTGGTGAGTCTCCCCGTCCTCGACGCGGGAGCCGGCGACGTAGCCCTCCCGCTTGAGGATCTCGGCGATGTTCGCCTTCAGCTTGGAGTGCGGCATCACGACCTCGTCGTGGTATGCCGAGTTTCCGTTGCGCAGACGCGTCAGCATGTCTGCGATCGGATCGGTCATCGTCATGACCTGCTCAACCTTTCTCGTCTGGTTCCGATGAGCCCGGACCGCGACCCACCCGGAGGGTGAGCGTCTGGACTCTGGCCTGGACGAAGTTCGGGGTCTCCCGCCACGGTGACGGGGCCCTGTTCAGTCGTGCGCAAGCACGGCTCGCGTGCGGAGCGTGGGCATACGCCCTGGTAGCGCCTGCTTCAGGGTAAGGGTCGCCGGATCAGACCGGGCAACCGGGACCCCGAAGCAGGCGGGTGCTCACCAGGAAGACTTGCTCACGCCGGGCAGCTCGCCCGCGTGCGCCATCTCGCGGAAGCAAACGCGGCACAGGCCGAACTTGCGGAACACCGAGCGCGGACGCCCGCACTTCTGGCAGCGGGTGTAGCCGCGAACCTTGAACTTCGGCTTCTGGGCCGCCTTGATAACCAGCGCCTTCTTCGCCATCGCTCAGTTCTCCTTGAACGGGAAGCCCAGGTGCTTCAGCAGCGCCCGGCCCTCGTCATCGTTGGTGGCAGTGGTAACGACGGTGATGTCCATACCCCGCGGGCGGTCGATGTTGTCCGGGTTGATCTCGTGGAACATCGACTGCTCGTTGAGGCCGAACGTGTAGTTGCCCCTGCCGTCGAACTGCTTCGGCGAGAGACCGCGGAAGTCACGGATTCGCGGCAGCGCGATGGTGACCAGGCGGTCCAGGAACTCCCACATGCGGTCGCCGCGCAGGGTCACCCGCGCGCCGATCGGCTGGCCCTCGCGCAGCTTGAACTGCGCGATGGACTTGCGGGCCCGACGGATCTCGGGCTTCTGGCCGGTGATGGAGGTGAGGTCGCGAACCGCGCCCTCGATCAGCTTGCTGTCCCGCGCGGCGTCGCCAACACCCATGTTGACCACGACCTTGACCGCGCCCGGCACCTGCATCACGTTGGAGTAGTTGAACTCCTCGTTCAGGGCCTGGCGGATCTCCTCGCGGTACCGGGTCTTGAGCCGGGGGACGATCTTCTCAGCAGTAGTCATGATCAGATGTCCTTACCGTTGCGGCGCGAGACGCGAACCTTCTTGCCGTCCTCGTCGATGCGGTGACCGACGCGGGTCGGCTTGCCGTCCGAGTCCACGACCATCACGTTGCTCACGTGGATCGGGGCTTCCTGGGTGACGATGCCGCCGGACTGCGCGCCACGCTCGGTCCGGGAGACCTTGGTGTGCTTCTTGATCCGGTTGACGCCCTCGACCAGGACCCGCTGCTCCGCCGGCATGGCCTGGATGACCTTGCCCTTGGCGCCCTTGTCCTTACCGGAGATGACGACGACCGTGTCGCCCTTCTTGATCTTCATGATCACAACACCTCCGGCGCGAGCGAGATGATCTTCATGAACTTCTTGTCGCGCAGTTCTCGGGCCACCGGCCCGAAGATGCGGGTGCCTCGCGGCTCGCCACCCGGCTTCACCAGGACGGCGGCGTTCTCGTCGAACCGGATGTAGGAACCATCCGCGCGACGCTTTTCCTTCTTCTGCCGGACGATGACGGCCTTGACCACATCGCCCTTCTTGACTCCGGCACCGGGGATGGCTTCCTTGACGGTCGCCACGATGATGTCCCCGAGGCCCGCGTAGCGCCGGCCCGACCCACCGAGGACACGGATCGTAAGGATCTCCTTGGCCCCGGTGTTGTCGGCGACGCGAAGTCGCGACTCCTGCTGGATCACGTATGACTCCTGACCCTAAGTGCCCGAACCTTGTGCCCGGACACACTCTGGCGTGCCAAATTGCCGACCTGACACGCGCGGTCAACTACCACAAGCGAAACGGCCGGCCGCTGATCTTGCCGGCGACCGGCCGGTTCACTGGTGTTCGTTACTTGGCCTTCTCGACGACCTCGACCAAGCGCCAGCGCTTGCTGGCGCTGAGCGGCCGGGTCTCCATCAGCAGCACCCGGTCACCGACGCCGGCCGAGTTGGCCTCGTCGTGCGCCTTGACCTTGGTGGTCTGACGCATGACCTTGCCGTAGAGGGCGTGCTTCTTGCGGTCTTCCAGGGAGACCACGATCGTCTTGTCCATCTTGTCCGAGACGACGTAGCCCTCGCGCACCTTGCGGCTGTTGCGCTCCACGCCCTGTCCTTTCTCACTCATGCCGCGCCCTCCTCAGCGCCTTCGGGGTTAACCGTCAGGCCCAGTTCGCGCTCGCGCATGATGGTGTAGATCCGGGCGATGTCCTGTCGGACGACGCGCAGCCGCCGGTTGTTCTGCAGCTGACCAGTGGCCATCTGGAACCGGAGGTTGAACAGCTCTTCCTTCGATTCCTTCAGCCGCTGCACGAGCTCCTCGTTGTCCAGCTCGCGGAGCTCGGATGCGGTGACACCCGCTGCCATCAGAAGTCACCACCCTCGCGGGACACGATCTTGCACTTCATCGGGAGCTTGTGCGCCGCACGAGTCAACGCCTCGACCGCCGTCTTCTCGTTCGGGAAGGTCAGCTCGAACATGATGCGTCCGGGCTTGACGTTGGCGACCCAGGACTCCGGCGAACCCTTACCGGAACCCTGACGGGTTTCGGCCGGCTTCTTGGTCAGCGGGCGGTCCGGGAAGATGTTGATCCAGACCTTGCCGCCACGCTTGACGTGCCGGGTGATCGCGATACGCGCCGACTCGATCTGCCGGTTGGTCACGTAGCCGTGCTCGATCGCCTGAATGCCGTACTCGCCGAAACTGATCCGGGTGCCACCCTTGGCGAAGCCCTTACGCTTCGGCGCGTGGCTCTTGCGCCACTTCACCCTGCGTGGGACGAGCACGTCTCAGCCCTCCGTCTTCTCTTCAGCCGGCGCAGCCTGCGGCTGCTCGCCCTCCGCGGCCTTGGTCTCGGCCTTGGCGGACTTGTCAGCTGCACCGCGCTCACCGCGGTCCGCACCGCCACGACGACGGCCACCGCGGTCACCGCGGCCACCACGCTCGTTGCGGTCGTTGCCGCCGCCGCGCGGCGGACGGACCTCGGACTCCTGCTGCTTCTGCTTCAGGCCACCGACCAGCTCGCCCTTGTAGATCCACACCTTGACGCCGATGCGCCCGAAGGTGGTGCGGGCCTCGAAGAAGCCGTAGTCGATGTCCGCGCGCAGCGTGTGCAGCGGGACGCGACCCTCGCGGTAGAACTCCGAGCGCGACATCTCCGCGCCACCCAGACGTCCGCCGCACTGCACCCGGATGCCCTTGACCTGCGACGAGCGCATGGCCGACTGAATGGCCTTGCGCATCGCGCGCCGGAAGGACACGCGGTTGGACAGCTGCTCGGCCACACCCTGTGCGACGAGCTGGGCGTCCGCCTCGGGGTTCTTGACCTCGAGGATGTTGAGCTGAACCTGCTTGCCGGTCAGCTTCTCCAGCGCACCGCGGATGCGGTCCGCCTCGGCACCGCGACGGCCGATGACGATGCCCGGCCGGGCGGTGTGAATGTCCACGCGGACGCGCTCACGGGTGCGCTCGATCTCCACCTTCGAGATCCCAGCGCGCTCCATCCCGCGAGACAGCTGCCGGCGGATCTTGACGTCTTCCGCGACGTACTCCGAGTACTGCTTGTCGGCGTACCAGCGAGACTTCCAGTCCGTGGTGATGCCGAGTCGGAAGCCGTGCGGGTTGATCTTCTGACCCACTACCGGGCACTCCCCTTCTGGCTCTTTCGGGACTTGGTCACCGCGGGCCGAGATTCGACCTCGACCGTGATGTGGCTGGTCCGCTTCCGGATCCGGTACGCACGACCCTGCGCGCGCGGCCGGAACCGCTTCAACGTCGGACCCTCGTCCACGTACGCGTGGTTCACGACCAGCGTCTCAGGATCGAGGGAAAGGTTGTTCTCCGCGTTGGCGATCGCACTGGCGAGCACCTTCGACACCGGACCGCTGGCGGTCTGCGGCGCGAACTGAAGCACAGCCAGGGCATCGCTGGCGCTCCGGCCCTTGATGAGCTCGACCACGCGCCGCGCCTTCATCGGCGACACGCGGACGAACCGGGCCCGCGCCACTGCCCGCGGGGCTTCCGCGGCAGTGGAGTCGGAACGGGCTGTCATCCTGCTACCCCTTGCTCTTACTCGTTCGTGTCACAGACCCGCTCAGCGGCGGCGCGACTTCCGGTCATCCTTGACGTGGCCCTTGAAAGTGCGGGTCGGGGCGAATTCGCCCAGCTTGTGCCCCACCATCGCCTCGGTGACGAACACCGGGACGTGCTTGCGACCGTCGTGCACCGCGAAGGTGTGGCCCAGCATGTCCGGAATGATCGTCGACCGACGGGACCAGGTCTTGATCACGGTCTTCTTGCCCGACTCGTTAAGCGCGTCCACCTTCTTGAGCAGGTGGTCGTCCACGAACGGGCCCTTCTTCAGGCTGCGTGGCATGTTTGCTTACCTCCCTGCTCAGCGCTTCTTGCCGGTACGCCGGCGGCGGACGATGAGCTTGTCACTCGGCTTGCTGAGACGGGTACGACCCTCCGGCTTACCGTTCGGGTTGACCGGGTGGCGACCACCGGAGGTCTTGCCCTCACCACCACCGTGCGGGTGGTCCACCGGGTTCATGACGACACCGCGGACGGTCGGGCGCTTGCCCTTCCACCGCATGCGGCCGGCCTTGCCCCAGTTGATGTTGGCGTGCTCCGAGTTGCCGACCTCGCCGACGGTGGCACGGCAGCGCGCGTCCACGTTGCGGATCTCGCCCGAAGGCATCCGCAGCTGGGCGTACGGGCCGTCCTTGGCCACCAGCTGCACCCGGGCACCGGCCGAGCGAGCGATCTTCGCGCCCTGACCGGGGCGGAGCTCGATCGCGTGGATCACGGTACCGGTGGGGATGTTGCGCAGCGGCAGGTTGTTACCCGGCTTGATGTCGGCCCGAGCGCCGCTCTCGATCGGGTCGCCCTGCTTCACACCGTTCGGCGCGACGATGTATCGCTTCTCGCCGTCGGCGTAGTGCAGGAGCGCGATCCGAGCGCTGCGGTTCGGGTCGTACTCGATGTGCGCGACCTTGGCCGGCACACCGTCCTTGTCGTTGCGGCGGAAGTCGATCAGGCGGTAGGCCCGCTTGTGACCGCCACCCTTGTGCCGCGTGGTGATCTTGCCCTGAGCGTTGCGGCCCGCCTTGCGATTCAGCGGGACGATCAACGACTTCTCCGGCTCCGTCCGGGTGATCTCGGCGAAGTCGGACACGCTCGAGCCACGACGGCCAGGCGTCGTCGGCTTGTACTTGCGAATGCCCATTTCTAAAGCAACCTCGTCCTAATCAGCACCGTCAGGCGGCCGGACCGCCGAAGATCTCGATCGCCTTGCTCTCCGGCGTCAGGGTGACGATGGCCCGCTTGGTGTCCTTGCGCTTGCCGAACCCGGTGCGGGTGCGCTTGCGCTTGCCGTCGCGGTTGATCGTGTTGACGCTGGCGACCTTGACGTCGAAGATCTGCTCGATGGCGATCTTGATTTCGGTCTTGTTCGAGCGCGGGTCCACCAAGAAGGTGTACTGCGACTGCTCCAGCAGTCCGTAGCTCTTCTCGGAGATCACCGGCTTCAGGATGATGTCCCGGGGGTCGGCGCTCACTGCTCTGCCTCCTCAGCGGAAGAAGCGGCGGCCTTGACCGACCGGCCCTTGGCCGGACCTGCGACGAAACGGTCGTAGGCGGCCTTGGTGAACACAACGTCGTCGCTGTTGAGCACGTCGTAGGTGTTCAGCTGACCCGGGTCGATCAGGTGCACGTTCTGCAGGTTCCGCAGGCTCAGCCACGAGTTCTGCTCCTCGTGGCGGTCGAGCACGACCAGAACCTTCTTGGCTTCGGTCCAGTTCCGCAGCGCGGTCTTGGCCGACTTCGTGGACGGCTGCTCGCCGCCGACAACGCCGGTGACCACGTGCAGCTGGCCGGCGCGAACCCGGTCGGAGAGGGCACCGCGCAGGGCGGCCTTCACCATCTTCTTCGGGGTCCGCTGGGTGTAGTCCCGCGGCTGCGGGCCGTGGACGGTGCCACCGCCGGCGAACTGAGGGGCGCGGATGGAGCCCTGACGGGCGTTACCGGTGCCCTTCTGCCGGTACGGCTTCTTGCCGCCGCCGGAGACCTGACCGCGGGTCTTCGTGGCGTGCGTGCCCTGGCGAGCCGCGGCCAGCTGGGCCACGACGACCTGGTGCATCAGCGCCACGTTGGCCTGCGCGTCGAAAATCTCGGCCGGCAGCTCGACGGTGCCGTCGGTCTTGCCGTCCGGGGTACGGACGTCGAGCGTCAAGCTCATCACGCACCACCCTTCGCGGGGCTCTTAACCAGCACCAGGCCGCCCTTGGGACCGGGCACGGCGCCCTTGATCAGCAGCAGGCCGTTGTCGCCCTCGACCTTGTGCACCTTCAGGTTCTGCGTGGTGACGCGGTTGGTACCCATCCGCCCCGCCATGCGCATGCCCTTGAAGACGCGACCGGGGGTCGCGCAGCCGCCGATGGAACCCGGCTTGCGGTGCACGGCCTGAGCACCGTGGCTCATCGGCTGACGGTGGAAACCGTGCCGCTTGATGGTGCCCGCGAAGCCCTTGCCCTTGCTGGTGCCGACCACGTCGACCACGGCGCCGGCCTCGAAGAGGTCCGCGCTGATCTCCTGGCCGAGCTCGTACTCACCGGCATCCGCGGTGCGCAGCTCCACGACGTGGCGGCGCGGGGTGACACCGGCCTTGGTGAAGTGGCCGCCACGCGGCTTGTTCACCCGGCGGGGGTCGATGGCGCCGAACGCCAGCTGCACGGCCGAGTAGCCGTCCTTCTCGGGGGTCCGGATCTGGGTGATCACGTTCGGCCCGGCCTGCACGACGGTCACCGGGATGACCCGGTTCTTCTCGTCGAAGACCTGGGTCATGCCGAGCTTCGTGCCCAGAATCCCCTTGATCTGCCTGTCAGACATTGGTCTCGTTCTCTCCGCTACCTCGTCGCCGTGCCTTACTGGATGTTCACGTCGACGCTGGCCGGCAGGTCGATGCGCATCAACGCGTCGACCGTCTTCGGCGTCGGTTCGAGGATGTCGATGAGCCGCTTGTGCGTACGCATCTCGAAGTGCTCCCGCGAGTCCTTGTACTTGTGCGGGGAGCGGATGACGCAGTAGACGTTCTTCTCAGTGGGCAGCGGCACTGGCCCCACGACCCGAGCGCCGGTGCGCGTCACGGTCTCGACGATCTTGCGTGCGGACGCGTCGATCGCCTCGTGGTCGTAGGCCTTGAGCCGGATGCGGATCTTCTGTCCCGCCATGGTGGCTTGCCGTTCCTCTAGTCTCGTGCCGCGGTCAGGTACATGGGTGCAGGGCGCACCCATCGGTGCCCCTCACGGCCCTCAGCGTGGTGTCGTCCCCGATACCGGGAGCCGTCACAGCTCTCAGTCCGCCCCTGTTCAAGTGTGTAGGTGCCCGGTACACGCGGTCGGGCGTGTCGCCCAGCTGTCGCATACCGGTCCCCTCGAACGTCGCCGACGGGGTGGGCCCGAAAGCCCGTACACCTTCTTGTGCCCTGCTCGGCCGACCGAAAGCGGCCGGGGGATCGGATTCCGAAAGAGAACGGAGCCGAACACCGAACAAGGGCGCGAGGCCCTCGCACCAGGGCGGCCGGAGCTTCGTCGCGACTGCCAGGACCGATCGCGTCGATCCTCGAGCCTGAAATTCCGGCCGCCCTGAACGAGCAACCCATACAGGATGGCACATCCTCTGCACCACCCAAAATCGGGGGTCGTTTTACGGGACCGAGGTCACCGCAAAACAAGAGAGGACCCGCCTCCCGCGAGGGAAGCGGGCCCTCGTCACGTCACTTGGTGATCTTGGTGACGCGACCGGCGCCGACGGTGCGGCCACCCTCGCGGATCGCGAAGCGCAGACCCTCGTCCATCGCGATGGGCTGGATCAGCTGGACCGACATCTCGGTGTTGTCGCCCGGCATGACCATCTCGGTGCCCTCGGGCAGGGTCACAACGCCGGTGACGTCCGTCGTCCGGAAGTAGAACTGCGGACGGTAGTTGTTGAAGAACGGCGTGTGACGGCCACCCTCGTCCTTGGACAGGATGTAGACCTGCGCCTCGAACTCGGTGTGCGGGGTGGTGGTGCCCGGCTTCACGACGACCATGCCGCGCTCGACCTCTTCGCGCTTGATGCCGCGAATCAGCAGACCGACGTTGTCGCCCGCCTGGCCCTCGTCGAGGAGCTTGCGGAACATCTCGACACCGGTGACGGTGGTCTTGAGCGGCTTCTCCTTGATGCCGACCAGTTCCACCTCCTCGTTCACCTTGATGATGCCGCGCTCGATGCGGCCGGTGATGACGGTGCCGCGGCCGGTGATCGAGAAGACGTCCTCGACCGGCATCAGGAACGCCTTGTCGGTGTCACGCACCGGGTCCGGAACGTTCTCGTCGACGGCGGTCATCAGCTCGACGATCTTGTTGGCCCACTCCTCGTCGCCCTCCAGCGCCTTCAGCGCGGAGACGCGAACGACCGGCACGTCGTCGCCCGGGAACTCCTGGGACGACAGCAGCTCGCGGACCTCCATCTCGACGAGCTCGAGGATCTCCTCGTCGTCGACCATGTCGGACTTGTTCAGCGCGACCAGGATGTAGGGCACGCCGACCTGGCGAGCCAGCAGCACGTGCTCGCGGGTCTGCGGCATCGGGCCGTCGGTCGCGGCGACCACCAGGATCGCGCCGTCCATCTGGGCGGCACCGGTGATCATGTTCTTCACGTAGTCAGCGTGACCCGGAGCGTCGACGTGAGCGTAGTGACGCTTCTCCGTCTGGTACTCCACGTGCGCGATCTGAATCGTGATACCGCGCTCTTTTTCCTCCGGCGCCTTGTCGATCTCGTCGAACGGCGTGAAGGGGTTCAGCTCCGGGTACTTGTCGTGCAGAACCTTGGTGATGGCTGCGGTGAGCGTGGTCTTGCCGTGGTCAACGTGACCGATGGTCCCGATGTTGACGTGCGGCTTGTCCCTCTCGAACTTCGCCTTCGCCACTGGATTGTCCTCCTGGACTTGTTAACTTTCCGCCGTACGACTTGTTGTGCCAGGCGGAGTCCTGTCGGGTAGGTGACGAGCGGATCGCTTCCGAAGTGGTCGCGGGCCGCTCGCCGCCGTCTGGAGGGGATTGCTCCCCGGTCGCCTTCGCGAGGCGTCGCCTCTTGGCCGGCCCCGGTCACCCGAGGCCGACCAGCGGGTCACTCGCCCGTTGCCTTGGCGATGATCTCCTTAGCCACACCGGCCGGAACCTCGGCGTAGGAGTCGAACACCATCGAGTAGTTGGCACGACCCTGGGTCTTGGACCGCAGGTCGCCGACGTACCCGAACATCTCGGACAGCGGCACGAGAGCCTTGACGACGCGGGTACCGCTGCGCTCCTCCATGGCCTGGATGTGGCCACGGCGGGAGTTCAGGTCTCCGATGACATCGCCCATGTAGTCCTCGGGCGTGGTCACCTCGACCGCCATCATCGGTTCGAGCAGCGCCGGAGAAGCCTTGGCAGCCGCCTCCTTGAGCGCCATCGAACCGGCGACCTTGAAGGCCATTTCCGACGAGTCGACCTCGTGGTACTGGCCGTCGAGCAAGGTCACCTTCACGCCGACCAGCGGGTAGCCGGCCAGCACGCCGTACTGCATGGCGTCCTGCGCACCCTGGTCAACCGACGGGATGTACTCCCGGGGGATCCGACCGCCGGTGACCTTGTTGTCGAACTCGTAGGTCGCGCTGTCGGACGTCTGCTCGATCGGGTCGAGCTTGATGATCACGCGCGCGAACTGGCCGGAACCACCGGTCTGCTTCTTGTGCGTGTACTCGTACTTCTCGATCGACTTGCGAATCGTCTCGCGGTAGGCCACCTGCGGCTTACCGATGTTCGCCTCGACCTTGAAGTCGGACTTCATGCGGTTGACCAGCACCTCGAGGTGCAGCTCACCCATGCCCTTGATGATCGTCTGACCGGTCTCGTCGTCCAGCTTGACCTGGAACGTCGGGTCCTCCTCGGCGAGCTTCTGGATCGCCGTGGAGAGCTTCTCCTGGTCAGCCTTCGTCTTGGGCTCGATGGCCACCTCGATGACCGGCGCCGGGAAGGTCATCGACTCGAGGACGATGGGGTTCGCGGAGTCGCACAGGGTGTCACCGGTGGTGGTCTCCTTGAGGCCGATCACCGCGTAGATGTGGCCCGCCTGGATCTCCTCGACCGGGTTCTCCTTGTTGGAGTGCATCTGGAACATCTTCCCGATGCGCTCCTTGCGGCCCTTGGTCGAGTTGATGACCTGGGCACCGGAGGCGACCTTGCCGGAGTAGACCCGGATGTAGGTCAGCTTGCCGAAGAAGGGGTGCACCGCGATCTTGGAGACCAGCGCGGCGAACGGCTCCTGGGTGCTCGGCTTGCGCTCCGCCGGGGTCTCACCGTCGGGCAGGGTGCCCTGCACGGCGGGGACGTCCAGCGGCGAGGGCAGGTAGTCGACGACCGCGTCGAGCATGGGCTGAACGCCCTTGTTCTTGAACGCGGTGCCGCAGATGACCGGGAACGCGCTGCGCTCGACGGTGATCTTGCGGATGCCGTTCTTGATCTGCTCCTGGGTCAGCTCCTCGCCGCTGAAGTAGGCCTCCATGAGGGCTTCATCGGTCTCGGCGACGGCTTCGACGAGCTTCTCCCGGTACTCGGCGGCCTTGTCGGCCAGATCCGCCGGGATGTCCTCGACCTCGTAGTCGGTGCCCTTGGACACCTCACCACGCCAGGTCAGAGCCTTCATCTGAACCAGGTCGACGACGCCCTCGAACTCGGACTCCACACCGATCGGGAGCTGCAGAACCAGCGGCTTGGCGTGCAGCCGGTCCTCGATGGTGCTCACGGTGTAGTAGAAGTCCGCGCCCAGCTTGTCCATCTTGTTGACGAAGCAGATGCGCGGGACGTCGTACTTGTCCGCCTGGCGCCAGACCTGCTCGGACTGGGGCTCGACACCTTCCTTGCCGTCGAACACCGCGACCGCGCCGTCGAGGACGCGCAGCGAGCGCTCGACCTCGACGGTGAAGTCGACGTGGCCGGGGGTGTCGATGATGTTGATCTGGGTGTCGCCCCAGAACGTGGTGGTAGCAGCCGAGGTAATGGTGATACCCCGCTTCTGCTCCTCCTCCATCCAGTCCATCTGAGACGCACCGTCGTGCGTCTCGCCGAGCTTGTGCGTGATCCCGGTGTAGTACAGGACCCGCTCGGTGGTGGTGGTCTTGCCCGCATCGATGTGGGCCATGATGCCGATGTTGCGGACCTTGGTCAGGTCAGTCAGCACGTCGCGTGCCACGAGATTCTTCCCCGTTCCCTAACAGCAGGTGCAAGTCGCGGTGACAGGTGCAAAGCTGTCGAATCGGTTCGGCTGGCGGGCAAGACCCACCAGATGTCACCAGCGGTAGTGCGCGAAGGCCTTGTTGGACTCCGCCATCTTGTGAGTGTCTTCGCGCTTCTTGACGCTCGCGCCGAGGCCGTTGCTCGCGTCCAGCAGCTCGTTCATGAGGCGCTCGACCATGGTCTTCTCGCGACGCTGCCGCGAGTAGGTGGTCAGCCAGCGCAGCGCGAGGGTGGTGGACCGGCCGGCCCGCACCTCGATCGGCACCTGGTAGGTCGCGCCACCGACGCGGCGGCTGCGGACCTCCAGGGTCGGCTTGACGTTGTCCAGGGCACGCTTGAGCGTGACGACCGGGTCGGTGCCGGTCTTCTCCCGGCAGCCTTCCAGGGCTGCGTACACGATCTTCTCAGCCAGCGAACGCTTGCCGTCCACGAGGATCTTGTTCACCAGCTGCGTGACCAGCGGCGAGCCGTACACGGGATCAGCGTGCAGCGGCCGCTTCGGGGCCGGACCCTTGCGGGGCATCAGCTCTTCTCCTTCTTCGCGCCGTAGCGGCTGCGAGCCTGCTTGCGGTTCTTCACACCCTGGGTGTCAGCGGAACCACGGATGATCTTGTAGCGCACGCCGGGCAGGTCCTTCACACGGCCGCCACGAACGAGCACGATCGAGTGCTCCTGCAGGTTGTGGCCCTCACCCGGGATGTAGGCCGTGACCTCGATGCCGCTGGTCAGCTTGACACGAGCGACCTTGCGCAGGGCCGAGTTGGGCTTCTTCGGGGTGGTCGTGTACACGCGGGTGCACACGCCACGCCGCTGCGGGCTCCCCTTGAGCGCCGCGGTCTTGGTCTTGGCGACCTTGTCCTGGCGGCCCTTACGGACCAGCTGCTGG
Organism: Saccharopolyspora karakumensis; assembly: GCF_004349225.1. Taxonomy (NCBI): domain Bacteria; kingdom Bacillati; phylum Actinomycetota; class Actinomycetes; order Pseudonocardiales; family Pseudonocardiaceae; genus Saccharopolyspora; species Saccharopolyspora karakumensis. The sequence goes on along the minus strand of NZ_SMLA01000011.1, from coordinate 57,807 downwards.
ATGGTGGGCATGGACCGGCTTTCTGTCAGCGTTCGCGTCTTTTAGGTACTCGACCAAGCAGCCGCTCGTTCGAGCTTCGGCGTGCCCTGGGCGTCGAGCACCTGTCAGGCACTGTGTTTCGGGACTCCCCCGCACACGAGGTCGGGCGTGTCGCCCGCTCCTCGGCCCTCACAGCGCCCGTTCCGGTCGAAACCGAGGTAGACCCCAGAGGGTTTTCGGAAGAGTTCCACACATCCTCGGCGCTGCCGCGGCCCTCCACTCGGGCGGCCACGTCATGCACGGGCATGCGGATCGACCCGATTGGCGTCGGGTCCGATAAACAAAGATACCCGCCCCGTTCTCAGAGGGTCAAAACGGGGGTCCCCTTGACCTGCTCGATCACCCGGCGCGGGCTCCGCGCCACAGATGAGGTGCGAGCTCTCATCGACTTCTCACAGGATTCTACCCCGTGTGACAAGCCCCTCCCGCCGACCGAGAACGGGGTGTCCGCGCGGACACCCCGTTCTCGGTCGGCGGCTCAGGCTTCGGTCAGCCAGCCCTCTTCGGTCAGGACTTTCAGGGAGTTGGGCAGGACGTAGGCGGTCCCGCCGCCGACCTGACCGTGCTCCGGCTTGGCCACGCCGGTGATGGCGTCGAACGCCTTCACCACCCGGTAACGGCGGTACTGCCCCGGCCGGCGGCCCGGCGGCATGCTGCGCTGCGGGATCGTGGTGCCCGCGACGAACGCGGTGTTGCCGACCGGTTCGCCGAAGCGGTCGAGCTCGTCACCGGGCTGCAGCTGGACCACGAACTTCTGGTCGTAGGACGACAGCGGCGGCTCGTCGGCCATCTCCGGCCACGGGCACTCGAAGTCCAGCAGCGCCTCGTCCGGCTCCCGGAGGTAGCGGTCGCGCTCGACGGTCATCGCGCCGATCAGGAAGAACCCCGCAGTCCACGGGTCCGGGAAGCGGTGCTTGGGATTCGGCCGATCGTCGTGGGCCTCCACCGCCCACCAGCCGTCCGGCTCGGGCCGCATGCTCCAGCCACCGCCGACCGGCTCGTCGAAGCTGTAGAACCGGCTGCTCACACCCTGCGCCGCCAGGTGCGCGCCGACCGCCACGAACGCGTCCTCCGGCCGGTGGGCCAGCATCGAAGCCGGGTCGGTGGCCAGGATCAGCGACTTGGCCTCGGCCGACTTGACGTCGGCGACCGTCGTCGGCGCCTGGTAGCGGGCGCGGCGGATGTGATCGAGGAACTCCGGCGGCGGGGCGATGTCGTGCTCTTCGAGGTAGTAGGCCATCGCCTGCGGCCACACCCACACGCCGTCGGTGTGGAACTGCTTGGGCACCTCGGAGCCGCGCGCCGGGTCGAGCTCGTCGGCATCGGTGGACATCGCGGAGAGCACGATCTCGCCGCCGTTGAGGTAGCTGAACACCTCGCGCTTCTCGATCCACGGCACCGCCGGGCGGAACACCTGCGGCCTGCCCTGCGCGTCGCGGCCGTCGAACACCGGCAGCATCCGCAGCGGGCCGGTCGCCCCGTCCGGGTAGGTGACGGCGTCGACGAAGTGGTCCCAGGCCGGGGCCAGCAGCCACTGCTCGGGGTTGCGGCGCGGGTAGAACCGCAGTTCGTCGAGGTGAGCGCGGCCGTCCTCGGGCGGGTTCTGCCACTGCGGCTCGGCGTGGGAGGTGTGCAGCTCACCTCCGGAGAACACCGCGGAGGTCCAGGCGCCGGTGTCCGGGCGGTAGCCGACGTCGCGGATCCGGCGCAGCAGCTCGAAGACCCCATCGCTCGCTTCGGTCTCGAAGCGGGTCCCCAGCGCGGTGCAGCGGACCTCGGCGGCCCCCACCGCCGCTCGCAGCGCCTGCAGCAGTTCCGCCAGCTGCGCGGTGCGGTCCGGGAACGCGCCGAACGCGGCCGGCGCCGGGAACGGCGGGTGCACCGGGAACGGGTCACCCTGCCTGACGTTGATCAACTGTCCCCCTCAACGGTTTCGGTGCTCGCCACGCCGTCGAGGCGGCGGCGAGGTGCCGGCTTCGGCGACGGGAAACCCCCGGCGTCGGCACCGACGGTCGCCGGTTCGGCCGACCACTGCGGCCGCACCGGGTAGCGCTCGTTCCAGTCCTGGTCGGACGGCGGGTCGATGGCGGCGCGGCCGGGCTGGAAGCCGCCGCGGCCGAACTCGGCGACGCAGTCCAGCGCCATCTGCTCGATGACGTCGCGCAGCTCCAGCTCGGCCAGCCAGTCCAGCGGCAGCGCGCCCACGCCCTGCAGCGCGCCGACGATGTTGCCGCAGATCGCGCCGGTGGAGTCGCTGTCGCCGTCGTGGTGCACGGCGATCTTCAGCGCCAGCTCCACGTCCTCACCGGCCACCAGCGCCGCGCACACCGCGATCGCCACGGCCTGCTCGCCGACCCAGCCACCTCCGAGGACCTCGGCGATGCGCTCCGGCGTCGGCACGCCCTCGGCGGCCAGGTCCACGGCTGCCTTGATCGCGGCGGTGGTCTCCTCGTGGTCGTCCCAGGTCTCCAGCACCTGCAGGGCCAGCCACACGCCGTCGTCGAGGCTGCGGCCCAGCAGCGCCTGCTGCACGATCACCGCCAGCGCGCCCGCGGAGTGGTAACCGGCCGGGTGGCCGTGGGTGAGCGTGGCGGTGCGCGCCGCGAGCTCGAACACCTCGGCAGGATCGGTCGAGGTCAGCGCGACCGGTGCCGCCCGCATCGGGCCACCGCAGCCCTTGGAGTCGTTGACCTTCTCGGTCAGCGAACCGGCCCGGTGCCCGTCGCCGAACGCCGTCAGCGCCCGGAAGATGGTCTTGCCCGGGGCTCGGGTGTGGAACAGGCCCGCGACCTCGACCAGCCAGCCGTCCGGCACCGGGTGGTCGGCGAAGAACTCGCCGGCCGCCGCGTCCCACTCGACGCCCTGGGTGTGCAGCCAGCGCTGGTAGGCCAGCTGCACCTCGGGCAGCGGATCCGCGGCGCCGAGGGTGCGCGCGGCGACGCTGCCCCGGATCAGGCCCTCCGCGGTGAACAGCGTCATCTGCGTGTCATCGGTGATCGCCCCGTGCACGCCGTACGCCTCGCGCAGGCCGCTGGGACCGGTCGCGCCGAAGCGCTCGGTGATCTGCGCGGCGGTGATGAACTCCAGGTCCGCTCCCAGCGCGTCGCCGAGAGCGCCTCCGAGGAAGCAGCCGAGGACCCGCTCGGTCAGCGACGGCGCGGCGTCGCCCGGCCCCTCGCTCTTGCCGTGAACGCGTCGGCCGACCGAGATCGGGAGGGCATCGACCACCTGCGGTTCCGGCTCGGCGGGGACGTCCTCACCGGCGTCGGACGCGGTGTCTTCGGGATCGGCCGCGGCGTCGTCCTCCGCGTCTGCGGCGGTGTCCTCAGTGGTGGGAGCGAGGTCCGCCTCTGGTTCGTCGACGGGGGTGCGAGCGACGTCCTCCTCTCGCTCCTCGACGAGGGGTGCCGACTCGACTTGCTCCGGCTCGTCGGTGGAGGCGAACTCGTCCCGCTCGGCTTCGTCCGGCTCGGTCTCGTCCCGCTCGGGTTCGTCCCGCTCGGGTTCCTGTTCGGGTTCGCCCAGCTCATTTTCGCGCTGTTCGACTTCCTGCCGTTCTTCCGTCGCCTCGTTCTCAACTTCCTCGGCGACCTCGGCCTCGTCCTCCGACGCGGTGTCGTCGACCTCGGAGTCTTCGGCCTCGGTGGTCTCGGACTCGGCGAACTCGCCCCAGATGCCCTCCGGCTCGACCTCGGCCTCGGTGACCTCCGGCTCGCTGGCCTCGGCTTCGGCGTCCTCCGGCTCCGCGGTGACTTCGTCCGCCGCCTCCGCGACGACTTCGACTTCCGCGTCGGCCTGTTCGGGTTCCGGCTGGATCGACGAGAGCTTCGCGAGAGCCGGGACCACGTCGGGGCTGACGTCGGGGTCCGGCCTCATGTCGATCGGCGACGGTTCCGGCTCGGGGTCGGCGAAGCGGAGTTCGGGATCGGAGTCGCGGGTGAAGCGGGCGTCGGGTTCGGGCTCGTTGTCGTCGCGCGTGGGGACGGCGATCAGGTCGAAGGGCGAACCGATGCCGCTCACGTCCACCACGGTGGAGCCTGCGGGCTCACCGGAGTCCGACACGACCTCGACGACCTGCGTCGTTTCGGTCTCCGACTCGGGTTTCGGCTCGGGTTCGAGGTCGACCAAGGGCGTTTCGGGGATCGGCGCGGGTTCGGCGATCTCCGGTTCGGGCTCGTCGGCTTCGCCCGGGTCGAGGTCGATGGGCGCGCGGGGACGCGGTTCGAGGTCGACGGGGGTCCGATCGGGTTCCTGCACGGGCTGGGAGCCGATGGCCGCGAAGACCGCGGTGGTCTCGGTCTCCCGCTCGGGTTCAGGCGCGGGCGCGGAAGCCGGGAACGTCGGAGCGCCGATCTGGCCGGTGCTCCGCGCCTCGAACCGCGGAACCTCCTCCCGCGCAGGCGGTTCTGGCTCGACGATCGGTTCGGGCGCGATCGGGTGCTGCGGCGCGACGGGCCGCTGAGCGACCGGCGGCTGCGGCGAGGCGGGCTGGGCGGCGGGCGGCGGGGTGTCGGCCGTGATCGCCGGCATCACCATGGTCTGCTCGGCGGAGCCCTCGACGGTCTTCGCCGGACCGGCGGGGATCTGGCGGGGTCCGGTCTGCTGTGTTCCGCGCGTGTAGCGCTGCGCCCACTGCGGCGGTGGCGGCGGCGCGAACGCCTCGGTCGCATCGCCGCACAGGGTCTCGATGACCTGCCGGAGTTCGAGTTCGTCCAGCCACTGCGCGGGAATCGCGGCGGGGCCGTGCAGCGCACCGGCGAGCTGTCCGGCGAGCGCACCGGTGACGGCGCTGTCGGCGGAGTTGTTCACCGCGACCTGCACGGCGTCGGCGAAGGTGCGGGTGCTGCCGACCGCGGCGAGCGCGATGCCGAGCTCACCGGGCTTGTCGACGACGTCGAACTCGATGTCGATGTCCAGCGGGCCGGGGGTTCCGCCGCGTTGACCGGTGAACATGGCCGCGTGCACGGTCCGCCGCACGTCGGCGGGCACCCCGGCCACCCGGTAGGCGGCGTTGAGCCTGCGCTGGTCGGAGCTGGTCACGGCGTCCCACAGCGGGATGCCGCGGATGAGCTGCGCCAGCACGTCGGCGTGCACACCGGCTGCGGCGACGGAGTTGGCGCCGGAGGTGTAGAGGTTCGCGATGCCCGCGCCCGCGGCGTACACGCCTTCGGGCACGTTGGACCACACCATCGCCGGGGCCGCCAGCACCGGGTAGTCGGCGGAACCGTCGACGTCGACCGGCGGGTGCAGGCGACCGTCGGGTCCCAGCGGCGACCGCGCCGCCATGCGTCCGAGCAGTCCGAGGGCGTTGCCGGCCGGGTTGCGGGTGGAGTACAGCTCGCGGCGTTCCAGCAGCCAGCTGGTGGGCGCGGGTTCGGTCGCCGCGAACGCCGACATCGCGTACTCCCACGGCACGCCTTGGGTGTGCAGCCAGCGCAAGTGGTTCGCGAAGACGAACTCGGTGGGTAAGCCGGTGCAGCCCTCGGCCTTGGCGCGCAGCAGGCCTTCGAGGGTGAACACGGTGAGCTGCGTCAGATCGGTGACGGCACCGCGCCTCCCGTAGACGGGGAGGTAGTCGACGACGCCGCGCGGACCGAACCACTGCTGTATCTCGGCGGTCGAGGTGTGCCGGACGCCGGCGCCGAGGGCATCGCCCACGGCGCCGCCGAGCAGCGCACCTCGGAAACGATCGGCCCAGCTCAGCTGTCGTTGCGGGTCGGTCATCGCCTTCTCCTCGTTGCTCACCAGGCGGGGTAGCGCTGCGCCCACCCCGGGTCCGCCGGTGGTCCCGGGCTGAACTCCGCCAGCGCGTCCTCGGCCACGGTTTCGACCAGTCCGCGCAGTTCGAGGGTCCCCAACCAGTCCGCTGGAACGGCCCGGGCCCCGTAGAGCGCCCCGCCAATGTTGCCGCACACCATCCCGGTGGAGTCCGAGTCCCCCGAGTGGTTCACCGAAAGAAGCAGTGCAGCGCGCAGGTCGTCGGTGGCCAGCACCGCGTAGAGCCCGATCGCCAGAGCCACCTCGCCGACCCAGCCACCACCCAGCTCCTGAGCGATCTCCTCCGGCGAAACGACTCCCCGCTCGGCCAGCGCGACCGCCTTGCCGAGAACCCGCAGCTGCTCCTCGTGCTCCCGCCACCGCGTCAGCAGTTCCCGAGCCAACCGCACGGCCTCGCGCAGCGGAACCTCCCGGATCAGTGATGCACGATCACCGCCAACACCCCGGCGGACAAGAACCCGCTGGGATGGCTGTGCGTCAGCGCCGCGGTCCCGACGGCCGCGTAGAACACCTCCGCAGGATCGTTCGACCACACCGCCACCGGCGCAGCCCGCATGACCCCACCGCACCCCTTGGAGTCGTTGATCCGACGCCGCGGAGCAGCAGAAACCCCGGTCTGCGCGAAGTTGGCCAACGCCGACATGCACGTGCTGCCCGGAGCCCGACTCGCGAACAGCTCCCAGTTGGTGATCAACCACCCGTCAGGCCGCTGCAGGTGCTGCGCGTGAGGCCCACCGGCAGTGCGCCACTCCGGCCCCTGCGCGTGGAACCACCGCTGGTACGCGTGCTGCACCTCGGGAACCGGATCGTTGCCGGTCGGCTTCATCCGCCGAGCCACATGCGCCCGAATCAACCCTTCGAGCGTGAACAGCATCATCTGCGTGTCATCCGAGACCTGCGCAACCCCATCCCACCTGATCCCACACCGCGCGGCCGCGTCCTTGATCGTCCTGTCGTATCGCACTTTCCGGCAGAACTCGTCACTGCGGCGCCCGAAGACCCGCCGCACGCGCTGCACATCGCAGTACCGCATGGCGGCCTGGCCCTCGCGCCAAATGCGGTCGTCCCCCGCTTCCAGCCGACCACGGGGCTCCACCCGCGCTTGCTCGTCGAGCGTCAGCGCTTCAGCGATGTTGCCCTGGGCCCCGCCAGACCGGTGCGTGACTTCCTCCGGAGCCTCGCTCGACATCGGGTGAATCCGCTCGTCCCTCATCGGGCGTCCCCCGCTCGCGCTAAACGAACACCCCGCAACCACCGCGTGGCGTCGACGTGCACGGGCGTCACCAGGCGGGATAGCGCTGGGTCCAGGACGGATCGGTCGGGGGTCCAGGGCTGAATTCCGCGAGCGCGTCCCTGGTGATTGTTTCGATCACCTCGCGCAGCTCCAGGTGCTGCAGCCACTCCTGCGGAATTCCCCTCGTCCCGTACACCGCACCACCGATGTTGCCGCAGACGATCCCCGTCGAATCCGAGTCACCGGAGTGGTTCACCGAGAGCAACAGCGCATCACGCAGGTTGTCCGCGGCCAGCACGGCGTAAAGGCCGATGGCGAGCGCTTCTTCGCCCACCCAGCCCTCGCCGAGCTCGGCCTTCAACTCCTCCGGCGACACACGACCACGCTCGGCCAACGCCACCGCGCGATCGAGAACCCGCAACTGCTCCTCGTGCTCCGGCCACCGCGTCAGCAACTCCCGAGCCAACCGCACGGCCTCGCGCAGTGGAACCTCGCGGATCAGCTGATGCACGATCACCGCCAGCACCCCGGCCGACAAGAACCCGCTCGGGTGGCTGTGCGTCAGCGCTGCGGTCCGCACCGCCACGAGGAACACTTCGCTGGGATCGTTGGACCACGCCGCCACCGGCGCAGCCCGCATGACCCCACCACAGCCCTTGGAGTTGTTGATCCGGTGCTGCGGTGTCGCGAAAACACCGGTCTGCGCGAAGTTCGCCAACGCCGCCATGCAGGTGCTGCCCGGAGCCCTATTCGCGAACAGCGCCCAGTTCGTGATCAACCACCCGTCAGGCCGCTGCAGCTGACGCGCGTACGGCCCACCGGCCACCTCCCACGCCTGGTTCTGGGTGTGGAACCAGCGCTGATACGCGTGCTGCACCTCAGGAATCGGGTCGTTGTCCCGCGGTTCCACCCGCCGAGCCACATGCGCCCGGACCAACCCCTCCAGCGTGAACAACATCATCTGCGTGTCATCGGAGATCTGCACGACCCCATCCCGGAGCACGGGTTCGGTGAGCCCGTTTTCGCCGTGGTGGTGACGAATCATCCCGATGTCGCTGAACTCGATCGCATACCCCAGCGCATCCCCCATCGCCCCACCGAGCATCGACCCGAGGAACCGCTCGTGGGCGTCGATGGGTTTCTCAGGCACGGCAGCAGGCTGCGGGTTCTCCCCAGCGGCGCGGCGCTTCTCGAGCTCCTGCTTGAGCACCGAACCTTCGATGAACGCCTGGTGCCTCGTGGCGATGTCGAGCACGAGGCCGGCTTCGTCCAGGAACGGCTCGATCGAGGCCAGGTTGGCCTTGTGGGCCCCCTTCGCGAAATCCGGGACGTACTTGACCGCCGAGGCACCAAACAGGACCTTCCTGCCACCGAGCGGGAAGATCGGGGCGACCCCGTCCTCCTCGACCACCAATGCGAAGTCACTGTCCGCGAGGACGGTCACGAGAGCGCCTGTCGAGACATATCCGGCGGTGTGCAGGTGCAGGACCTTCTCCAACATGCTCACCGGCTCCGGGAACCCCAGTGTCAGCGGAGACGGCTTGTACTTCGAGCTCGGCCGGTACTGACCAGTCACCGCGCCGGATTCGTCCACCCAGTACTCGCCGACGAAGGCGTACTCGGGGACCTTGTCGCGCGGCTGCCCCTGGTACATGCGGTCTGGCACACCGATCCAGGTTCCCGGCTGCTGCTGCCCCACGGCTCGCACATCGTCGGTGATCTCGGGTGCCGAGTGCAGAATCGCCCGCGACCCGATCAGCATCACGTCCTGGGCGTCAGGAGAGGTCGCGACGTGCACGTTCACCTCGGGCAACATCGGCAGCAGCTGGTACCCGTTCACGACGGTCGTGCCCGGAGCGAAGTCAGGCACGGCCTCCTTGTTCGTGCACACCCAGACCTGCTGCTTCTCTTGGCCTTCGACGCTGACCATGACCGGGGCCAACGAGTCCTCAGACGTGACCAGGAGCAACTTGGCGACCAGGAACTCCCGGTACACCTGGTCGATTGCCTCGGGGTCGCTCGCGTACCGCTCGATGGCCTGCTCAAGCGCGGTCGTCGACCCTTGCTGACTCATCCCGCTTCTCCGTCCTCGGCTGCATCCTCCGCGTCGCGCCTGCGCTTGGCGGGGAAAGGCTTGAAGTTGTCATCCAGCCCGATAGGGAAATTGTCCCCCGGCTTAGGAGTCGACCGACGCCCACTGCGATGCAACTTGCGCATCCACTCCCGATTCGCATCGGTCTTGGCCCTCACCTCTGGCGACAACTCGGAGACGTCGTCGTACTTTCGCAAGAGCTCCTCATGGCTCAGCGGTGTGACGCCCCGGTCCCGAAGGTGGACGACCCACCTCCCCAGCTCGTCGCTGAACTCCTTGCTCAGAACCTCGAAGCGACTCCGCGGCGACCAAATGGTTTCATCCGACACCGCCTTCACCTCCCCAGGTCCGTCAAATGGATGGTCCACTTCTCGGTCGCACTGTCGTACTCACGCCTGTCCACCCTGAAGCGATTCCCAGGGGGCCACGCCACCTCACTCATGCCCGAGTACGGCCTTAGGAACTCAAGGTCTTTACCTTCACGAGCTTCGATCACAAATTCGACATTTCCCGGGAACGGGTCCGCCTTCGAAGAACTAGTGAAAGCATTTTCCGTGACCTCTTCCCCCTCCAAGTACCGATCCAGGAAGTTGTCCATGTCCCAGGCATCGATCTGGATACCGCGATGGACTGTCGCCGGGGTCCAGTCAGGGAGTTTGTTCATTCCCGAGACAGCGTTCCGGATCAGGGTCTCGTACTTGCGCACCTCTTCGACATCGGCACCGCGAAGCGCCTCATTCCAGTACTGGTGCTCAATACCGGTGTAGACGTACATCGCCGAGATCTCTTCGTCGGTGATGTGATCGATATCCGGCCTGCGCGTACGGATCTCCTGAAGTTCGGCATCGCTGAGCACCTTGCCGAGTTGCCGGAGCGCCGAGTGGTCATCGGCTGTTGCACGGAAGTCCTTGTCACCGAAGAAGTCGAACTCGTCGAGCGGATTGCGGTCGCCGAGTTCAGGCGCATCAGTCTTCGGAGCATCCGGGACCAACGCTCCCTGTGCGAAACCGTTGTCACGCAGGAAGTCTTCGAAGGAGCGGACCGAAGGGGTCACATCTGGCGGAGGTGGGAAGCTCGGCGAACCTCCGCCTTGGACATGTGGAGAACCTGCTGAAGGCACCGGTTGAGAGGCACCGTGCGGAGAGTTCGGCTGGCCAGTGCCCCCGGCGGAGGATTGGTTCTGGCCGGGCGCAGCTGGGCGGTGGAAATCCTCGTTCGCGCCCGCCGAGCTCGAACGGGTCGAGTCCTGTGAACGCGGAGCCTCAGGTGTCGTCGAACCGCGCGGAACGTTGGACCACGGCGCCTGCTGCTGCGGCGCGCCCTTCGGCGCGAAGTCGTCTTCGACCTTGTTCGGGGTGTGCGGTGCCTCGTGGCGGACGGGACCCGGGTCGAAATCGTCCAGGACTGGCTTCGACGTCGAGGGGGTCGCGTGCGAACTGGACGCAATGGGCGCGGGCTTCGAACTTCCCGCTGGCCCGAAGTCGGATTTCCAGGAAGAACCCGCCGGAGCACCCGCCGTGGACGGCGTGGCGGGCTGCGCCGGGGTGAAGTCGTCGAGCACAGGTTTCGACGGTGTCGCCGCAGCCGGCCCGTTCGGAGCGGCTGGGCCAGCGCCGTCCAGCTGACGCGATGCGCCCCCGCCCGGGGGCGCGGCAGGTTGGTGGCCCGCCGGGGGCCCGGCTTGCTGCAGCCTCGGGTTCGGAGCGGCTGGTTGCTGCGATGCCGACGGGCGCTGGGGAGTCGCGTTGTTCCGCGGCGTTTGCGGGTGACCGGACGCGCCCGGCGTGGGCGGGTTCGAATTCGGCGCAGCAGAGTTCGGCGCATGCCCGTGGGGCTGTTGAGGCTGTGCCCCCGGCCCATGCCCTCCCTGAACAGGAGTCGGGGTGTTCCGGGCCCCATGCCACGGCTGTGCCGGATTGCTGGACGGGAAGGCGTTCGGTCGCCCGCCCTGCGGTGGGAAGCCCTGCTGCTGCGGTGAACTCGGCCGAGGCTGCGCGTGCGCGGGCTGCTGCGGAGGTACGTACCCACCCTGAGGATGCTGAGGTGGGTGGTAGGCACCTTGTTGCGGAGGTTGCGGGTGCGGTGAGTACCCACCCTGCTGCGAGACGTGCTGCGGCTGTTGCGGGTAGCCACCGCTGCTCTGCTGCGGGTGATTTTGCGGAGCGCTGTGCTGCGGATACCCCTGCGTCGAATTCGGCTGCGGGTAGCCCTGGTACGGCTGGTTCGAGTAGTGCGGGGGCGCACTCGGTTGCGGGTGTGGCTGTGCCGGTCCGGCCTGTGGATAGCCCTGATGCGGGTGGGTCTGCGGCTGGTAGCCCTGCTGGGGGTACCCCTGCTGCGGGTAGCCCTGGTGCTGCGGTTGCTGGTAGCCCTGCGGGTGGTAGCCGTGGTTCTGCGGTGGCGGGCCGAACTGTCCCTGTGGGGGTGCGTTGCTGTAGTTGTGGCCTGTGACCGGGTCGATGGAGAAGTCTTCGTCCTTGCGACGGCCGAAGATGCCTCGGATTTGGGCGCGTTCGGCTTGGACGCCGTGGCGGACCCATTCCGGTTGGTGGCCTGGGGGGTAGGGGCTGCTGTGGACGGCTTTGGTGCCGTCGGGGCGGAAGGCCGTCCACTCGCCCGGGGAGTCGAGGCGGGGTTTCGGGGAGCCTGACTCGTCCTCGTCGAACTTGGCGCTGGATTCGCTGGCGTAGATGTTGCCGTGGTTGTCGACCCACGCGTTGGTGTTCGGGGCCAGGACCTCGACGCCCAGCTCTTCGGAGAGCTGCTGGGCGAAGTTCTTGGAGCCGTCGGGCACGTCGGCGCCGGTCTCGCAGGAGACCAGGCGGATCGGCGTGCCTTCCTTGTAGCCCGAGGAGCCCCTGATGATCTCCGCGAGTTCCTTCGCGTCGAGATCGATGTGCTTGAACTTCACGCCGTTCGGACCGCCGTGCATCTCGACCGTGAACCGGTTCGGGTCGACCGAGCACCTGGGCCGCTTGTGCGCCCATTCGGCCCGGCCGAAGTAGTCCTTCACCGGGGGCTTGGTGAACGACAGGCCTGCGCCGGTGGCTTCGATGTCGCGCCGGAACGGTCCGAGCTTGTCCCGGAGCTCGGGCGAGATGTTGAGGCGAGGGGTGTGGTCGACCATGTGGTGCCCGGCCTGCCACTGGTCCTTCGGCGGGGTCTCGGCCGCCATCGACTCCGCCGTCGAAACCCTCGGCTCATCGGGTTTTGGCTGCTCAGCAGGGCTGTTCGGCGTTTCCGGGGCGCGCTGGGCCGGGATCGGCGTGCGGGGCGAATCCGCGGTGCGCAGGTGAGGCGATCGGGGCGGGGCGCTCTGCGGTCGCTGCACCGGGGTTCCCCGCCGGACCGGAGCGGCGGGCGCGCCGGACCGGACGGGCCGCATCGGCGCGGGCGCGTGCGGGGCCTGGCGGGGCGGCATCGGGCCCCTGGGCGCGTGCGCGGGAGCGTCCGGGCGCGGGCCCGCGGGGTGGCTCGGCGAGCGCGGGGTCCGGGGCGCGTTGCCGGGGAGGTCGCGGACGGCACCCGGATGTCCCGAGGTGCCCGTCCAGCCACCCGGGCCCTGGCGTCCACCGCGCGGTGACGGCGTGGCGCCGCCGGGGGCCGACGGGCTCGCCGGGGCGCCCGGGCCACCGGCCGGGGCGTTGCCCGACGGCTGGTCCGGTCGCGGAGCCGCGGGGGCCGACTGCGGCGCGGCCGCGTCCGGCCTCGCCGGGGCGTCGACGGCGGCCGCCGAGGTGCTGGCGGGGGCTCGCGGAACGTCGGAGGTGTGCGCACCGGACGTCGAACCACCCGAGCCGGCGTTGCTCGATCCCGTGTCGGCTCGGGGCGATCCACCCGCGTCCGCGTGCGGCTGGGAGCTCGTCCCCGAATCGGGGCGAGCCTGCGGTCCGCCGGAGTCCGCGTGCGGCTGAGAACTCGGGCTGGAATCGGCCTGCGATTGCGAGCCCGAACCGGAGTCGGATCGCGTCGAACCGCCCGAGTTCGGGGCATCCTGCGTCCCGGTACCGGAGTCGGTGCGGTTCGATCCCGCCGGGCCCGAACCGTCTTGCGACTGAGAACCGGTGTCGGACCGAGCCGAACCTCCGGAGTTCGAGACGTCCTGCGTCCCCGAACCGGCATCGGTGCGCGTCGATCCACCCGAATCGGCGTTCGATCGCGAATCCGGGGACACGTCGCCGCGGCCGCCGGCGGACTCGCCGGAACCTGCACCGTCCGGAGTGGACTCAGAACGCGGAGAGCCGGTCTCCCCGGTGGATTCCGATCGTGCCGAAGACGGCGAATCGCCCTGCCCCGGGGCACCGCTCGACGACCGAGGGCCGGACTCCCCAGCACCGGAACCCGTAGACGACTCGCCGTCCCCCGAGCCCGGCGCATCCCGGCCGCCGAACTTGGCGTTGTGCTTGCCGACGACGTCGGTGCCGAAGGTGTCGTCGACCTTCTTCCACGTCTTCTCCGCCAACCGCTCGGCGACGTCGAGCTTCTCGGCGACCTTCCCGATCGCCCCGGCACCGGCCTTGCCCTTGTCGCCTAGGGTTTCCATGATGTCGCCGAAGACCTCGGCGAGCTTGGCGAGCTTCGGGGAGACGTTGCTGATCGTCCTGGTCAACTTGCCGACGATGTCGGCGATCTTGGTGACCGTCTTGGAGATGAACGCGATCGCCTGCGGGATCACCCAGGCCAGCGAGGCGATCGGCGGCAGCAGGGCTTCCAGCGCGTAGGTGATCAGCCGCGAGATGCAGTCGGCGACCAGGTCGCGGACGAACTCGCGGACGAACGAGACGACCTCGCCCATGATCGTCACGACCGAGCTGATGGTCCCGGCGAGCTTCGCCGCTCCGGCGAGGGCTTCGCCCTTCTCGGCGGCGGTCCTGCGGTAGGCGTCGCCGGCGGCACCGGTCCAGCTCGCGGTGTCGGCCTTGACGGCGTCCTCGTACTGACTCGCGGCCTCCTCGACGGCCTTGGACACGTTCTCCCAGGTCTTGCCGTAGGCGGCGACGCCGTCGGGGTCTCCGCCGAACCAGTCGAGGGCTTCCTTGAGCGGATGGACGTGCTCGATCAGCCAGGACAGCCCGTAGGAGAGCAGGGTGCCGATGGGGTCGACGGCGAGGCTGATGCCCTCCATCGCGAGACCGCCGTAGGCGAGTCCGGACTCGACCCAGCTCGAACCTTCGTTGAGGCTGGAGACGTCGTTGACGGATTCGGCGATGCCGATGCCGCTCGTCCACCCCGCGTCACCGCTGCCCTGGGTGATGAAGCCGTCGTTGCTCTCCGGCTGCTTCTCGACGAGCGGGTTCGTCACGGCTGCACTCCGCGGATCAGCGCGCTGTTGGAGTCGTCGACCTGCTGGTAGTCCTCGGCGGTGGCGCGCACGTCGTCGGCGATCTTCCGCATCGACGCCACGGCCTCGCGCAGCGCGTCGACGCCGTTCTGCTCGACCGGGTCGATCATCCACGCGAAGGGGCGGCACAGGATGCCGTAGGCGTCGTTGGTCAGCGAAACCTGCTGCGAGGCGTCGACGGCCGTGCTCAGCTGATCCACCACACCGTCCACTTTGGATGCGTGGGTGCGCAGGTTCTCGATGGCGACGTTCATCTCGTCAGGCATGTGCAGTCCCCAGGTCAGCGCAGGAAGGAGCCGTTGCCGGAGTCGTCGTCGAAGTCGTCGGGCCTGCGGCGGCCGGGCGACTGCCGGCGTTGCGGCGGCTGGTAGTCGTCCTCGTCGGCCGGGCGGATCTCGTTCGGCCGGGTGCCGCGCGGCGGCTCCTCCTCGGGCGGGGGCTCCGGGAAGTGCTTGCGGGCCTGGTCGAGCACGTGCTGGGCGGCCGAGTCGGCGAGCCCGACGGTGCCCTCGACGGCCTCCTGCATCTGGTCGGGGATCTTGGCCTGCGCCTGCTGCACCAGTCGCATGATCTCCGCGCCGAGCCTGGGCATCGGCCGGTTGTTGGCGTTGTCGGCGAGCTGCAGGTCCTGCAGCATCCCGGTGGACGCCACGGTCACCCGAATCGCGCCATCGCGGGAGGATTCGGTCACCGAGATCTGCTCGACCTGCTGCTGCAGGCGGTTGAACTTCTCGGCCTTCTGCGCCGCCCGGTCCTGCCACTCGCGAACCATCCGCTCGGCGGCACCGATGTCCCTGCCGAAATCCTCCGCCACGACACTCCCCGTCGATCAACTCTCCAGCGGCTGAGCACGTTATCAACCGATCGTGCACCGGCAGGGCCGATCGGATTTTTCCCACCGAGGCGATAATCACGACCGCCCACCAGGCACCGCTGCGCGGACCGAGCGGCGCTCCAGGTACTAAGGTCTGGACCGTGACGGTGGGATGGTTCGCTGGGCTGGTTCACCCGGACAGCAGGCAGCTGACCGAGGCCCTCAGGTCCGCCGTCCGGGACGGGTCGCTGGCGGCCGGCAGCCGGGTGCCCTCGACGCGGTCGCTCGCCCAGGAGCTCGGGATCGCGCGCGGCACCGTCACCCGCGCCTACGACCAGCTCGTCGCCGAGGGGTTCCTGGTGGCGCGGCAGGGCGCTCCCACGGTCGTCGCCGAACTGCTCGCGACCCCCGCGCAGCCCGACGCGCCCGAACCCGCGCCACCGGACGTGGCGCGCTGGGACTTCCGCTCGGGTCGGCCGAACCTGAGCTCCTTCCCGCGCCGGGACTGGCTGGCGGCCAGCCGCCGCGCGCTGCGCGACGTGCCCACCGACGACCTCGACTACGGCGATCCGCAGGGGCATCCGCGGCTGCGCGAGGCGCTCGCCGGCTACCTCGCGCGCGAGCGGGCGGTGGCCACCACACCGGCCAACATCATCGTCTGCAACGGCTACACGCAGGCGTTGTCGCTGCTCAGCAATGCCCTTGCCGATCAGGGCGAGTCCTCCGTCGACTTCGAGGACCCGTCGGCACCGCACCTGTGGGACATCCCCGCCGGGTTCGGGATGGCGGTGCACGGCATCCCGGTCGACGACGAGGGCCTCGACGTGTCGCTGCTGCGCAGCCGAGCGGTGGTGGTCACCCCGGCCCACCAGTTCCCGCTCGGCGTCAGCATGAGCTCCGCGCGTCGGGCGGAGCTGGCCCGACGCGCCAAGGACGAGGACCTGCTGGTCATCGACGACGACTACGACGGCGAGTTCCGCTTCGACCGGCAGCCGATGGGCTCGCTGCAGGGGATGGCGCCGGACAACGTCGTCTACGCCGGGACGGCGAGCAAGACCCTGGCGCCCGCGCTGCGTTTGGCCTGGTTGGCACTGCCGTCGCGGCTGGTGGGGCCGGTTCGGGAGCTCAAGCGGCACAGCGGATTGCACGCTCCGCTGTTCGAACAGCTGGCCATGGCGGAGTTGATCTTGTCGGGGGCCTACGATCAGCACGTCCGCCGATCGCGCGCCACCTACCGGCAGCGCCGCGAGCAGCTCGGTGAAGCGCTGCGCGGGATGCGTGCGAACCACCGGCCTCACCCGGCCGGGATCTCGGCGGGACTGCACGTGACCTTGCAGCTGGATCCGGAAGGACCCACGGAACTCGAAGTCCTCGACAGGGCGCGGCGGCGGTCGGTGGAGCTCCAGGTGCTGGGGCCGCACTGGCTCAGCCCCGGATCGCACCCACCCGGCGTGATCGTCGGGTACGCGGCGCCCTCCGACCGCGCGTTCCGTCCCGCACTGCAAGCCCTGGTCACCGTCCTCGAACGGTGACCCGATCAGGCGACACTGCGCGTCGTCGGCGTGTCCACTGCAACAGCTGGGGAACACCTGTTCTATTCTGGTGTCCCCTCCCGCGATAAACAGGAGCACAGAGTTGACCGAAGAGCAGACCACTCCGGCCGAGACCACCGGCGCGGACAGCACGGCGCCCTCCGCTGTCGCGACCGAGGCCCCCTCGTCCGAAACCCCGGCTCCGGCGGCCACCGAGACCTCCGAGGCTCCGGCTGAGGCGCCCAAGAAGCGCCAGACCCGCAAGAGCACCGCGAAGAAGACCCGCACCGTCGAGCTCACCCTCACCGTCACCGGCACCGCCGACGGCGAGTGGCAGGCCGACCTGCTGCACCAGGGCAAGCGCGTCGTGCAGGCCCTACCGGTCGCGGCCGCCGCGGTGTCCAAGGCCGCCGCCGAGCTCAACCCGGAGATCTCCGAGACAATCGAGGGCGTCATCAACGAAGCCCGCCAGCAGCACGAGGCCAAGCTCGCCGAGCTCGAAGCCGAGGTCGAGCGAGTCCGCAAGGCCCTCGCCGAGCTCGAAGGCTGACCCGAGGACTCCCGGGGCGCCGTGGTCCCCTCCCAGGCATGGCCCCCTGGACATGAAAAAGCCCCTGCCCAGCAGGGGCTTTTTCATGCTCGAAAGTCAACGAAATGATCAACAGCGGTTCCGCATGACCATGGATCTGCACTAACTTCCGTCGCATGAGTCCAGCCCCCGCTGAACAGACGCTCCCCATGCCCAAGATCGAGGCGGAAGCCCTCGCCGACCACTACGACGCGCAGTCCTCGCCCGCGGACACCACCGCGGACGAACCCCAGCGCTAGTAATAGCGCGCAACAACAGCCACGACGAACATAGGTTGAAGCGAAGAAAGCGCCCCCTGCCCGGAGGAGTCGGGCAGGGGGCGCCTGGTTACTTCGGACTTCAGCGGTAGTCGCGGCCGAAGTCGTAGTCGTCCAGCGGGACGGCCGCACCGGTGCCGGCGCCGAACACATCCGGGGTGTAGTAGCTGTCGTCGTAGGACGGGATCGCGTAAGCCGCGGCCCGTGCCTCCTCGGTCGGCTGCACCTGGATGTTGCGGTACCGGTTGATGCCCGTACCGGCCGGGATCAACTTACCGATGATCACGTTCTCCTTCAGGCCGACCAGCTTGTCACTCGCGCCCTCGATAGCGGCGTTGGTGAGGATGCGGGTCGTCTCCTGGAAGGACGCCGCCGACAGCCACGACTCGGTGGCCAGCGACGCCTTGGTGATGCCCATCAGCACCGGACGGCCGGAAGCCGGGTCCCCGCCTTCGGCGACGACGCGGCGGTTCTCCGCCTCGAACTGCGAGCGCTCGACCGGCGAACCGGGCAGGAACTCGGTGGCACCCGAGTCGATGATGATGACCCGGCGCAGCATCTGGCGGACGATGACCTCGACGTGCTTGTCGTGGATGCCCACACCCTGCGACCGGTACACCTCCTGCACCTCGTTCACCAGGTGCAGCTGGGCCTCGCGCGGGCCCATCACGCGCAGCACCTCGTGCGGGTCGACCGCACCTTCGAGCAGCTGCTGACCGACCTCGACGTGGTCGCCGTCGGAGATCTGCCGCTCGGTGCCGTCCACCGAGATCGCCGCGAGCCGCTGACGCTTGGACAGCTTGTCGTAGACGATCTCCTCGCCGCCGTCGTCCGGAATGATCGTGATCTTCCAGTAGCGGTCGTTGTCCTCCAGCCGGATGCGGCCGGAGGTGTCGGCGATCGGGGCCTTGCCCTTCGGGACGCGGGCCTCGAACAGCTCCTGCACACGCGGCAGACCGGTGGTGATGTCGTCACCGGCGACACCGCCCTGGTGGAAGGTGCGCATCGTCAGCTGCGTGCCGGGCTCACCGATGGACTGGGCGGCGACGATGCCGACGGCCTCGCCGACGTCGACCAGCTTGCCGGTGGCCATCGAACGGCCGTAGCAGACCGAGCAGACGCCGACCGCGGACTCACAGGTCAGGACGCTGCGGACCTTGACCTTCGTGATCTTCGCCGCGACCAGCTTCTCGATCGCCGGGTCGCCCAGGTCGGACCCGCGAGCCAGCACGATGTTGCCGTCGGCGTCGGTGACGTCCTCGGCGGTCGTGCGGGCGTAGACGCTGGTCTCGACGTGCTGGTCGCGCAGCAGCTTGCCGTCCGGCAACAGCTCCGCGATCGGCATCTTGACGCCGCGCTCGGTGCTGCAGTCGGTCTCGCGGACGATGACGTCCTGCGAGACGTCGACCAGACGACGGGTCAGGTAACCCGAGTCGGCCGTACGCAGCGCCGTGTCGGCCAGACCCTTACGAGCACCGTGGTTGGAGATGAAGTACTCCAGCACGGACAGG
This sequence comes from Saccharopolyspora karakumensis, assembly GCF_004349225.1. Classification (NCBI taxonomy): domain Bacteria; kingdom Bacillati; phylum Actinomycetota; class Actinomycetes; order Pseudonocardiales; family Pseudonocardiaceae; genus Saccharopolyspora; species Saccharopolyspora karakumensis. Next base: position 38,620 of record NZ_SMLA01000011.1, on the reverse strand, counting down.
CCCTCGCGGAAGTTCGCCTTGATCGGGCGCGGGATGTACTCACCCTTGGGGTTCGACACCAGACCACGCATACCGGCCAGCTGAACGACCTGGGTCATGTTACCGGCCGCCCCGGACTTCACGATCGTGCTGATCGAGTTGTCCTCGGGGAAGTTGGTCTCCATGGCCTCGGCGACCTCGTCCTTGGCCGCGGTCCAGACCTTGACCAGCTCCGCGTTGCGCTCCTGGTAGGAGAGCGCACCGCGGCGGTACCGCTTCTCGACCTGGTCGGCCTTGGCCTCGTAGCCGTCGAGGATCTCGGTCTTGTTCGGCGGCACGACCACGTCGGTGATCGACACGGTCACACCGGAACGGGTGGCCCAGTGGAAACCGGCGTCCTTCAGCTTGTCCAGCGTCTGGGCGACGGTGACCATCGGGTACCGCTCGGCGAGGTCGTTGACGATCGCGGCCTGCTTCTTCTTCGGCAGCAGGTCGTCGACGAACGGGTAGTCCTCGGGCAGCAGCTCGTTGAACCAGACCCGGCCCAGCGTGGTCTCGGCGATCCACGGCTGACCCGGCTCCCAGCCCTCCGGCATCTGCTGCGCGTTCGGGACCAGGTCCCGCAGGCGGATCTTGACCTTGGCCTGCAGGTCCAGCACGCCGCGGTCGAAGGACATGATCGCCTCGCCGACCGACGAGAACGCCAGACCTTCGCCCTTGGCCCCCTCGACCAGGCGGGTCAGGTGGTACAGGCCCGTGACCATGTCCAGACGCGGCATCGCCAGCGGCCGACCGGAGGCCGGCGACAGGATGTTGTTGCTGGACAGCATCAGGACTCGGGCCTCGGCCTGCGCCTCGGCCGACAGCGGCAGGTGGACCGCCATCTGGTCACCGTCGAAGTCCGCGTTGAACGCCTCGCAGACCAGCGGGTGCAGCTGGATGGCCTTGCCCTCCACCAGCTGCGGCTCGAACGCCTGGATGCCCAGGCGGTGCAGCGTGGGAGCACGGTTGAGCAGCACGGGGTGCTCGGCGATGACCTCCTCCAGCACGTCCCACACCTGCGGGCGCTGGCGCTCCACCATCCGCTTGGCGGACTTGATGTTCTGCGCGTGGTTGAGGTCGACCAGCCGCTTCATGACGAAGGGCTTGAACAGCTCGACGGCCATTTCCTTCGGCAGACCGCACTGGTGCAGCTTCAGCTGCGGGCCGACGACGATGACCGAACGGCCCGAGTAGTCGACTCGCTTGCCCAGCAGGTTCTGGCGGAAACGACCCTGCTTGCCCTTGAGCAGGTCGGACAGCGACTTCAGCGGCCGGTTGCCCGGGCCGGTGACCGGACGCCCGCGACGGCCGTTGTCGAACAGCGCGTCCACGGACTCCTGCAGCATCCGCTTCTCGTTGTTGACGATGATCTCGGGCGCGCCGAGGTCGATCAGTCGCTTGAGGCGGTTGTTGCGGTTGATCACGCGGCGGTACAGGTCGTTGAGGTCGGAGGTCGCGAAGCGACCACCGTCGAGCTGCACCATCGGACGCAAGTCCGGCGGGATGACCGGCACGCAGTTGAGCACCATGCCGCTCGGGTCGTTGCCGGTGGCCTGGAAGGCCGCCACGACCTTGAGCCGCTTGAGGGCGCGCAGCTTCTTCTGGCCCTTGCCGCTGCGGATGGTCTCGCGCAGCGACTCGGCCTCGGCGCCGATGTCGAAGTTCGACAGCAGGGTCTGGATCGCCTCCGCGCCCATGCCACCGGTGAAGTACTCGCCGTACCGGTCGTAGAGCTCGCGGTAGAGGACCTCGTCGGCGATGAGCTGACGGGGCTCCAGCTTGGTGAAGGTGTCCCAGATCTCGTCGAGCTTGTCGAGCTCGCGCTGCGCGCGGTCGCGCAGCTGCTTCATCTCGCGCTCGGCGCCTTCCTTGACCTTGCGGCGCTGGTCGCTCTTGGCGCCCTCGGCCTCGAGCGCGGCCAGGTCGGTCTCGAGCTTCTGGGCCCGGGCCTCCAGGTCGGCGTCGCGCTGGTCAGCGGTCCGCTTGCGCTCGACGCTGATCTCGCTCTCGAGCGTCGACAGGTCGTTGTGCCGCAGCTCGGTGTTCACACCGGTGATCACGTAGGCCGCGAAGTAGATGATCTTCTCGAGATCCTTCGGGGCCAGGTCGAGCAGGTAGCCCAGCCGCGACGGAACGCCCTTGAAGTACCAGATGTGCGTAACCGCGGCGGCCAGCTCGATGTGGCCCATCCGCTCACGACGCACCTTGGCGCGGGTGACCTCGACGCCGCAGCGCTCGCAGATGATGCCCTTGAAGCGGACCCGCTTGTACTTACCGCAGTAGCACTCCCAGTCCCGGGTCGGACCGAAGATCTTCTCGCAGAAGAGCCCGTCCTTCTCCGGCTTCAGGGTTCGGTAGTTGATGGTCTCGGGCTTCTTGACCTCGCCGTACGACCACTGGCGGATGTCGTCGGCCGTGGCGAGGCCGATGCGGAGTTCATCGAAGAAGTTGACGTCAAGCACGTCGGGTCTTCTCCCTTGGTCGAATGGTGCCTCTCCCGGTGCCACCGGGTGAAGCAAGTGCCAGGTTGGGTCGGTTCGCCGGCCCGCGGGACTAGGCCCGCGGGCCGGCGGCGAGGGTCAGTGCGCGATGTCGTCGACCGACGGGTTCTCGTTGCGGGACAGGTTGATGCCGAGGTTGGCAGCGGCACGCTCCAGGTCCTCGTCCTCGGTGTCGCGCATCTCGATCGCGGCACCGTCGCTGGAGAGCACCTCGACGTTCAGGCACAGCGACTGAAGCTCCTTCAGCAGCACCTTGAACGACTCCGGAATACCCGGCTCGGGGATGTTCTCGCCCTTGACGATCGCTTCGTAGACCTTGACGCGGCCCACCACGTCATCGGACTTGATCGTCAGCAGTTCCTGCAGCGTGTACGCGGCACCGTAGGCCTGCATGGCCCAGCACTCCATCTCACCGAAGCGCTGACCACCGAACTGCGCCTTACCACCCAGCGGCTGCTGGGTGATCATCGAGTACGGGCCGGTGGAACGGGCGTGGATCTTGTCGTCCACCAGGTGCGACAGCTTGAGGATGTACATGTAGCCGACCGCGGTCGGGTACGGGTACGGCTCACCGCTGCGGCCGTCGAACAGCTGCGCCTTGCCGTCTCCGCCGACCATCCGGTCGCCGTCGCGGTTCGGCTTGGTCGAGCCGAGCAGACCGGTGATCTCCTCCTCCCGCACACCGTCGAAGACGGGGCTGGCGGTGTTGGTACCGGGCTCGACGTCGAGCAGCTCCTCCGGCAGGCGCTTGGCCCACTCGGCGTCGGGGTCGATCGTCCAACCGCGCGAGGCGATCCAGCCGAGGTGCGTCTCCAGCACCTGGCCGATGTTCATCCGTCGCGGAACACCGTGGGTGTTCAGGATGATGTCGACCGGGGTGCCGTCGGACAGGAACGGCATGTCCTCGGCGGGCAGGATCTTGCCGATGACGCCCTTGTTGCCGTGGCGGCCGGCGAGCTTGTCGCCGTCCTGGATCTTGCGCTTCTGGGCGACGTAGACCCGCACCAGCTGGTTGACGCCCGGGGGCAGCTCGTCGTCGTCCTCGCGGTTGAACACGCGGACGCCGATGACCTTGCCGGTCTCGCCGTGCGGCACCTTCAGGGAGGTGTCGCGGACCTCGCGGGCCTTCTCGCCGAAGATGGCGCGCAGCAGCCGCTCCTCCGGGGTCAGCTCGGTCTCGCCCTTCGGGGTGACCTTGCCGACCAGGATGTCGCCGCCCTGGACCTCGGCACCGATGCGGATGATGCCGCGCTCGTCGAGGTCGGCCAGCACGTCGTCGGAGACGTTCGGGATGTCCCGGGTGATCTCCTCGGCACCGAGCTTGGTGTCGCGAGCGTCGACCTCGTGCTCCTCGATGTGGATCGAGGTGAGCACGTCGTCCTGCACCAGGCGCTGGCTCAGGATGATCGCGTCCTCGTAGTTGTGCCCCTCCCACGGCATGATCGCCACGAGCAGGTTCTTGCCCAGGGCCATCTCGCCGTTCTCGGTGCACGGTCCGTCCGCGATGACCTGCCCGGCCTCGATCCGGTCGCCCTCGTTGACGATCGGCTTCTGGTTGATGCAGGTGCCGTGGTTGGACCGGGAGAACTTCTCCATCCGGTACGAGCGGCGGGTGCCGTCGTCGGCCATGATCGTGACGAAGTCGGCGGTCAGCTCCTCGACCACACCGGCCTTGTCGGCGGTGATCACGTCACCGGCGTCGACCGCGGCGCGCAGCTCCATGCCGGTGCCGACCAGCGGGGACTCGCTGCGCAGCAGCGGCACCGCCTGACGCTGCATGTTCGCACCCATCAGGGCGCGGTTGGCGTCGTCGTGCTCCAGGAACGGAATCATCGCGGTCGCGGCGGAGACCATCTGCCGCGGCGAGACGTCCATGTAGTCGATCTCGGTGGGGGCGAGCAGCTCGACCTCACCGCCCTTGCGTCGACCCAGGACGCGATCGTCGACGAAGTTGCCGTCGTCGTCGATCACCGCGTTGGCCTGCGCCTTGACGTAGCGGTCCTCTTCGTCGGCCGTCAGGTAGTCGATCTGGTCGGTGACCCGGCCGTCGACGACCTTGCGGTACGGCGTCTCGATGAAGCCGAACGGGTTGACCCGCGCGAACGTGGCCAGCGAGCCGATCAGACCGATGTTCGGGCCTTCCGGCGTCTCGATCGGACACATGCGGCCGTAGTGCGAGGGGTGCACGTCTCGGACTTCCATGCCCGCGCGCTCACGGGACAGACCGCCCGGACCGAGCGCGGAGAGACGACGCTTGTGCGTCAGGCCCGCGATCGGGTTGGTCTGGTCCATGAACTGCGAGAGCTGGGAGGTGCCGAAGAACTCCCGGATCGCCGCCGTGATCGGGCGGATGTTGATCAGGGTCTGCGGCGTGATCGCCTCGACGTCCTGGGTGGTCATCCGCTCGCGGACGACCCGCTCCATGCGCGACAGGCCGACGCGGACCTGGTTCTGGATCAGTTCGCCGACGGTGCGCAGGCGGCGGTTGCCGAAGTGGTCGATGTCGTCGACCTCGACCGGGATGTTGTCGCCGGCGTCCTCACCGCGAGCGGGCATCTCGACCTCGCCTGCGTGCAGGCGGACCAGGTACTCGATCGTGGTGACGATGTCCTCTTCGGTCAGCACGCCGGTCTCGTAGGACTGCGAGAGACCGATTTTCTTGTTGACCTTGTAGCGGCCGACGCGAGCCAGGTCGTAGCGCTTCTCCTTGAAGAACAGGTTCTCCAGGAGCGTCTGCGCGCTCTCCTTGGTCGGCGGCTCGCCCGGGCGCAGCTTGCGGTAGATGTCCAGCAGCGCCTCGTCGGTGCCGCCGGTGTGGTCCTTCTCCAGGGTCGCCATCAGCGTCTCGGAGAAGCCGAAGCGCTCGCGGATGGCCTCGGTGGACCAGCCCAGCGCCTTGAGCAGCACGGTGACCGGCTGACGGCGCTTGCGGTCGATGCGGACACCGACGGTGTCGCGCTTGTCGACGTCGAACTCGAGCCACGCACCGCGGCTCGGGATGATCTTGACGCTGAAGACGTCCTTGTCAGTGGTCTTGTCGACCGACTGGTCGAAGTAGACACCGGGGGAACGCACGAGCTGGGAGACCACGACCCGCTCGGTTCCGTTGATGATGAAGGTGCCCTTGTCGGTCATCATCGGGAAGTCACCCATGAACACCGTCTGGCTCTTGATCTCGCCAGTCGAGTGGTTGGTGAATTCAGCGGTGACGAACAGGGGCGCCGCGTAGGTCATGTCCTTGTCCGTGCACTCCCCGACGGAGGCCTTGACCTCGTCGAAGCGCGGATCGGAGAAAGACAGCGACATCGATCCGGAGAAGTCCTCGATCGGGGAGATCTCGCTGAGGACCTCCTCAAGACCACCAACCGGATTGTCCTCGCCGGCGTCGACCCGGCGCTGGAACCAGGCCTCGTTACCGACAAGCCATTCGAAGGACTGGATCTGCAGGTCTAGCAGGTTCGGCACGTTCAGCGGTTCGCGGATGTTCGCGAACGAGACCCGCTTGGGTGCCCCAGGGATCCCCGACGTGTAGTTGGAAGCTGCAGAGACCTTGGTCGCGCGGGAGACTGCCAAGATGCGTCCTTCCGGGACTCTGAACTGGCTACAGCCATGCTCACGGCGAAAAGCGCGCGTCAGGCAAGCGCGCAGATCACTAGCACAGCTGTCAAGGGTGCAATGGCGCCGACCATCCTACGGTCCAGTGCGGGCAGACCTATAGGAGGGCAGCGCAAAGTAGCAGTCTAGCCGGAAGGACGCCAGCTGTCGAGGGGGCCCACCGATGGCGGCCCAGCCCCGCGTTGAGGACCAGAGTGAACCCGCGCGCGCTTTCAGTCAAGAGATCACCGATCGATCACTCTCGTGGCGGAAAACACGATCACCTCGCGTGACCGCTGAGGGACCCTTTTAACCTGGTCAGGCCCTTTTGATCAGCACATGAGGCAGTTCCTTCACGCCCTCGGCGAACCCCCTCCGATCGGCTCTTGACAACCCTTCAGAAACCCCTTCCGGACCACAGAGGAGGGACCCGGAACACACCTCCGGCCCGCCCTCGGTCGCCGCGAGACCGCCCGGGACCACCTCGACGCGGGCGACCTCCACCTGAAAGTGGTCATTCTCGGTCCGCGCGCCCCTTCCGCGACGCACGCCACACAATTCCCACGGGCACCACGAGCCCCATTTCGCACGGGCCCCGAGTGGATTCACCTCCAGAACTCGTGCGCGAATTTCAGAGGGCCCGCTTGTGCGATCTTGAAAGGATTGGCCCAGACCATTTCGCGGGACCACCCGAGACCACTCGCGGGATCGGAAATCTGGAAACGCCCGTTCATGAATAACTACGGTGAGTGGCGGCATGCGGCGTGACCTGGACAGCCGCCACCCGAACGTCGTAACGCTCCGAGGCTCCACATCAACTCCGGGCGACCGTCAGCGTGCCTTGACCACATCGAGACCCCAAGATGCCGCAAACCTTCCCCTATGGGGCTGATGCCGTCGCGCAGAGCTAGTAGTTTCACCAACCGAAGCTCAGCAATTGCATCCAACGGGGGGACGCGTCACCTCTGTGGCGATCCCACCTAGTAACACATGGGCTACTCGACAAATACCTCCGCCGGTAACGTGAGATGACCACCGGCTTCCCCGACCGGTGCCCGGCAGGCCACAGGAGAAACGACCGATGACAGACGATGCAAGCCGCGCGAGCGAGCGGTTCCGCGGGCTGCAGCGTTGGACCGGAGGCAAGGACCAGAGCGGCCCTCAACCCCCTCAATCCAGTTGGTTCGCGCCGGAGGACGACGGCGACGCCACCGCGGACAGCCCCGACGCACGACCCGGCGGCCCGCACACCGGCACCAACCCCGGCGCCGGCACCAACCCCGGTTTCGGGACCAATCCCGGCTTCGGCGGCGGACCCGGTGGCGGCGGCCCGGCCACCGGAGGGCACAGCGCGGTCGGCGCCAGGCCCGGGGGCACCGAGCGTCGCAGCGCCGAGCAGCGCTACGCGGACGCGATCGCGGCGATGAACCAGATCGTCACCACGCTCGACTTCAGCAACCTGCAGTGGGTCACCGAGGTCTTCCGCACCACCGCGGGCGTGCTGCGCGAGGACGACCCCGCCCGAGCCGGCGTGCTCAACAACCTCGGCAGCGCCGTCCAGCTGACCTACGTGCGCAGCCGCGAGCTCGCCGACCTCGAAGACGCCATCGGCTACTACCGCGCGGCGACGAACTCCGCGCACTCCGGCGACCGGGACCGCATCCTCTACTACTGCAACCTCGCGCTGGCCCTGACCGACCTCGCGGGCAAGACCGGTCAGGCCCAGTTCGCGGCCGACAGCGCGCAGGTCGCGCGCGAAGCCGTCGAGAAGACGCCCAAGCGCGACCAGCGGCGCCCCATGGTGCTGCTGCGGCTGGCCAACGCGTTGAAGCTGCACGCCCAGCTCGCGGACTCGGCGGAATCCGACGAGGAATCCATCTCGGTGTTCCGGGAAGCCGCGCGGATCTCCCCGGCCAGCGACGCCACCACCTCCGAGCTGCTGATCAACCTCGGGGCCGCGCTGATGCGCCGCTACCAGCGCAACGGCGACCAGGACGACCTCGACGAGGCGATCAAGCACCTGTCAGCCGGATCGGGAGCACTGCCCGACGGCACAGCCCGCCGCGGCGGGCTGTGCCGGTACGCCGAGGCACTGCGGCTGCGGTTCCAGCGCAACGGCGATCTCACCGACCTCAACTCCGCGATCAACGAGCTGATCGGTGTCCTCGGCGTGCTCGAAGCCGGGAACCCGCAGCTCGGCCTGGCCGTCTGGCAGCTGTCCGCCGCCACCGCCGAGCACGTCGACGCCACCGGCGAGGCCGGCCAGCTGCGCCGCGTGCTGCGCCCGATCACACCGGCGGTGCGGGCGCTGGCCACCGAGGACACCCACCGGGCGCTGGCGCTGGGCGGCTACGCGATCCTGCTGCGCAGGCACTTCATGCACGGGGGCGAGGCCAAGGCGCTGGACACCGCGGTCACCGCGGGCGAAGCGTCGGTCGAGGCCGCCGCTCCCTCCCAGCGCGCCCGGATGATCACCGCGCTCAACACGAGCCTGCTGGTGCGCTACGAGCACGTCGAGAACCGCGACGACCTGGACCGCGCGGGCGAACTGGCCCGCGAGGCGGCGAAGTCCTCGGACTCCCGGACCCAGCACATCGCGTGGGTGCAGCTGGGCGCGGTGCTGGCGCACCGGTTCCAGCGGGCCGGGCGCGCGCAGGACGTCGAGACCGCGATCGAGCTGTTCGACCAGGCGCTCATCGGCATGCCGGACACCACTCCCGGGCGGGCGGCGGTGTCCATCCAGCTCGGCCGGGCGCTGCAGGCGCTGCACCAGCGCACCGGTCGCCGCCGGTACCACCGCTGGGCGCGCAAGGTGCTCACCGAGGCCGCCACCCAGATCAACGCGCCCGCCGAGCAGCGGCTTCGGGCAGCCGCGCTCGCCGGACGCATCAGCGCTCAGGAGCAGCGCTGGTCGGAGGCGCTGGAGTCGTTCACCACCGCCGTCGAGCTGCTGCCGCTGATGACGCGCGGCAAGCGGGTCGTGGCGTCACCGAGCGCGCAGCAGCGCTGGGCCTCGATCGTGGCCGATGCGGCGGCCAGCGCCATCGAGGCCGGCGAGCCGGACAAGGCCGTGGAGCTCGTCGAGCACGGCAGGTCGGCGATCCTGGCGGACTTCCTGCCCAGCGGCGGCGAGCTCGGCACGCTGCACCGCGAGCACCCGGGCCTCGCCGACGAGATCGTGCGGCTGCGGCGGTTGCTGGACCGCCCGGCCGAGGACCCCGACCTGGGCGACGCCGACGACCGGATGCGGCTGGCCGAGGCCTGGACGGCGCTGATCGACGAGGTCCGCGAGGTCCAGCGGACGCACCTGCGGGTCCGGCCGTTCTCCGAGCTCAGCGGTGTCGGCGGCGACGGATCGGTGGCGATCGTCAACCTCAGCCGGTACCGCTCGGACGTGCTGGTGATCTTCGGCGGCCGGGTGCTGACGGTGCCGATCCCGCACTCCACCCCGGAAAAGGCCGGCGAGCAGGCCCTCGCGCTGCTGACCGCAGCGCAGCAGGACGACCACGCGTCGATGGCCGAGGTGCTGGACTGGACGTGGGTGCGACTGGTGCGCCCGGTGCTGGACCGGATGGGATACCTCAACACCCCGGCGGCCGGTGCGCGCTGGCCCCGGGTCTGGTGGAGCGCTTTCGGCGCTGCGGCCTACCTGCCGCTGCACTCCGCGACGGCGCACGCCGGTGCCTCGGCGCTGGACCGAGTCGTGTCGTCGCACACGCCGACGCTGGGCTGCCTGCTGCGCGCCCGCACCCGGCCGGTGCCGGAGGGCGAAGCGCTGGTGGCGGCCGGATCGGCCGAGCAGGTCTCGCGCGAGCTGCCGCCGCAGAACCAGGTGCTGGCCCAGCACTGGCCGAGCGCGGAGATCATCTCGACCGAGAGCGCCAGCGCCACCGACGTGCTGCGGATGCTGCCGAACTACCCGTGGGTGCACATCTGCGAGCCGAGCTCGCAGTTCCCCGCCCAGCCCGCCGCCGGGATGCTGCTGGACCGCGACGGCCAGCGGCCGCTGGGCCTGGTCGAGCTGGGGCAGGTCGCGCTGGACAAGGCGGAGTTCTGCTACCTGGGTCAGGTCGCGACGGCGGCCGATCACCCGTGCGCGGCTGCGCTGTCGCTGGCCTCGGCGCTGGGGTTCGCCGGGTTCACGCACGTCGTCGGCACCCTGTGGGAGGTCGACGTGAACAGCGCGATCGAGGCGCACGCGGACTTCTACTCGGAGGTGTTCGGGCAGACCGGGTACGGCACCGACGGTGCCGCCTACGCGCTGCACAACGCGGCCCGGGAGCTCCGCAACGCGCGTCCGAACGACCACGCGACCTGGAGCGCCCACATCCACGTCGGGCCCTGACCTGCTGACGCACGAAGCCCCCTCCACCACCGGGGATCCGGTGACGGAGGGGGCTTGTTCGGTGTCTGGACCCGGAGCCGGAAGGCGTGCCAGGTTCCGCCACCCGCACCGCTGCGCCGAACAAGACCTCAGCGCAGCGTGAGCTGGGTGATCTTCCACTTGTCGCCCTGCTTCTCGGCGCTGACCGAGAGCTGAGCGGGGCCGATGTTGGACTCCCCGGTGTTGGCGCGCATCGCGTGCTGGTCGACGAAGACCAGGACCTCGGCCCGGTCGCCTTCCAGGCGCGTCACCGCGCTGTTCTTCACCGTGGTGGTGACGATCAGCTGCTGCTGCGGGGCCTGCTGCTTGACCAGGGCGAACAGCTCGTCGTACTTCTGCACGGCCGGGCCGACCAGGAGGTCCTTGGCGGCGTTCTCGGTCTTGGCCGTGTCGTTGAAGTCGTAGGAGAAGAGCTTCTCGATGCCGTCGCTGACCTGGCCGTTGACCTCGCTGGTCGCGCCCGCCGAGGTCAGCGCCTCGTTCGCGGCGGGGCCGGTGTTGTAGGTCGTGTAGGTCGAGGCGCCGAAGAAGATCGCCAGCGCGAACAGCAGCGCCGTCAGGCCCCACAGCACCCACGGCTTGCCGGGCTCGCCGGACTCCGCGACGTCGGACTTCGAGCTCTCCGGCTCGGCGGCCTCGGCCTCGGACTTCTCCGGCTCGGCGGCCGACGACGGCTCATCGGCCGCAACGGCCTCGCTGACCTGCGATTCCTGCTCGGCGGTCTCGCTCTTGGCGGCCTCCGGCTCGGCGGCTGCGGGTTCGCTCTCGGCGGCCTCCGGCTCGGCGGTCGCAGGTTCCGCGGCCTCGGGCTTCGCGGCCTCCGGCCGCTCGGTCACCGCAGTGCCGTTGACCTGGTCCTCTTCCTCCGTCTTCGCGGTCTCCTCGGAGGAGGCGGGCGAAGTGGGGCGCTTGCGCAGGCCGGCCACCTTCGGCCGACGGGCCGCTGGCTGCCGGTTCGTGCCGGAACGGCGGTTGGTAGGCACTGGCTGTACTCCTCGAATCGCTTTCGGGTCTCGCCGTTCAGCCGACCGGGACGGTGCCCAGTCCGCTGATCTTCCAGACGTCGCCCTCACGCGTGAGTTCTGCCTGGTAGCGATCTTGCTTGGTGGCCGGGGGCTGGCCCTCCACGGTGACCGTGATCTGCACGACCGCGATCATCCGGGCCTTGCCCGCGCTCTCGTCGAGCTCGACGATGCCCGCGTCCAGCACGCGGGCGGTGGTGCTGCTCTTGGCCTGCTGGATCCGGGTGGCGTAGTCCTTGCGACCCTTCCGGACCTCGTCCCGCAGCGGACCGGTGGAGTTGTCCTCCCACCGCTGCAGACCGCGGTCGATGTCCTTGTGGTCCAGGGTGTTGAAGTTGACGATCGCTTCTTGACCCTGCTGCAGCGCCTCATCACGCGTCCCGGCGTAGGCCACCGAGGAGTTGTTGATGGCCAGCACCCACAGCACCCCGAGGACCAGGGCGCACACCAGGCTCACGACGAACAGCACCAGCGACAGCTTGGGCCGCCGGCGAGCGGTGTCGGCTTGAACGGTCACGTGTTGCCTCTCTTACTGCCCGGGTGCGTTCTGCGCGCCGCGCACTGAGGTCGGACTGCCCGGAGGCTCCGCGCAGTGCGCGTCCTTGTTGAGCGGTGCCGGCGACATGTCGGTGCCGGTCCGCTCCGGTGTTCCCTCGTACCCCTTGGTACACGGCATCGGGTCGAACAGGTTGAGAACCAGTCCGAAGTGAGCGGTGCCATCTCCGGGTACGACGGTGTTGGAGACCGCGACCTGAGCCGGGTAGCTGATGAACAGCTGCTCCATGCCGTCGGTGTGCGACGACAGCAGCTTCGCGGTCGTGGTCAGGTTCGCCAGCAGCGGCCCGAGCCTGGGGTTGTCCTTGATCAGGCCGGACAGCTGCACCGCGGCGGGCGGCGCCTTCTGGATGACGCCGCGCAGGTCGCCGTCGGAGCGCTCCAGCGACTGCGACAGCAGGTTCAGGTCCTTGCTGAAGGACTTGATCGCCGAGCCCTGGTCGTTCTGCGTCGCCAGCACGGTCTTGCCGTCCTCCAGCAGCTGCACCGTCTGCGGCAGGTGGTTCTGCGCCTGCGTGGTGAACTCGCGCGAGGTGTCCAAGATGGTCTGCAGGTGACCGCCGTTGTCGCGGAAGGCGGTTCCCAGCTCGCTGACGACGGTGCGCAGCGAGTCCTGCGGCACCGAGTTGGCGAACGAGTCCAGGTTCATCATCAGGTCCTGGACCGGCAGCGGCGTGGTGGTGCGGGATTCGGCGATGACCGAACCCTCCTCGAGGTACGGGCCACCGTTCTTCTTGGGACGCAGGTCCACGTACTGCTCACCGACCGCGGACCGGTTGGTGACCACGGCTTCCACGTCGGCCGGGATGGCCGGGGCGCTCTCCTCGATGTCCAGCGGGACCTGGACGCCGTCGTCGGTGAGCTTGAGCTCGCCGACCCGGCCGATCGGCACGCCCCGGTAGGTGACCTCCGCGTTCTCGAAGACACCGCCGGTGCTGGCCAGGTTGAGCGCCACCTCGTAGCCGCGGTTGCCGAACAGCCGGTCCAGGCCCGCGTACTTGAACCCTGCGTAGCTGCAACCGATCAGCGCGATCAGCACGAAGCCGATGATCTGGAATCGGGCTCGACGGGTGAGCATCAGTTGCCACCTCCGAACAGCCTGCCCAGCAGTCCGCCACCGGATTCCTCTTCCGGTTTCGGCTGGGGCGGTGCGGGTTGCTGGGGCTGCTGCGTCTGTCCGTTCAGCGGCAGCGGGAGCCCGTCGGGCGCCGGCAGCAGCGGCTGGCGGGAGCGCCCGAGGTTCTCCACGATCGAGCTCAGGTTCAGGTCGACCTTGAGGTACAGGTTGTTGTAGTCGCTGCCCCCGATGCCGTTCACCGCGTTGTCCGGGAACGGGAAGGTGACCAGCGTTTCCAGCGATTTCGGCAGCGAGTCACCGGCGGCGGCGAGCTGGTGCAGCGTCGGCGCCAGCTGGTTGAGGTCGTGCACCAGGTCGTCGTGCGACTTGTCGACGACGTTGGTCGCCACGCCCGAGAGCCGGTCCAGCGACTGCAACATGGTCACCAGCTGTCCGCGCTGCTCGTTGAGCACCTGCAGACCGGGGCCGAGGTCGCGCAGCGCGGTGTCGATGCTGCCGCGCTGCTCGTTGAGCTTGGCCGAGAGCCGGTTGATGCTGTCCAGCGCGCGCACGATGTCGTTGCGCTGCGCGTCGAGCCCGGAGACGAGCTCGTCGAGGTTGTTCAGCAGGCCGCGGATGTCGGACTCGCGGCCGCTCATCGCCTTGTTGAGCTCCTTGGTGATGTCCTGCAGCTGCGCGACACCACCACCGTTGAGCAGCAGCGACAGCGCACCGAGGACCTCTTCCACCTCGGGGTTGCGGTTGGAGCGGTTGAGCCCGATGGTCGCGCCGTCGGTCAGCCGCCCGGAGGCCGCCTGCGGCGGAGCGGCCAGCTCGACGTACTTCTCACCGAGCAGGCTGGACTGGCGCAGCCGGGCGATGGCGTTGGCCGGCAGCTTCACGTCGCCGTTGACGGTGACGGTCACCTCGGCCTCCCACGTCCCCGGAGCGAGGGCGATGTTGGAGACCCGGCCGACCGCGACGTCGTTGACCCGGACGCCCGCGTTGGGCACCAGGTCCAGCACGTCGGCGAAGCGGACCTTCACGTCGTAGGGGCGGCTGCCGACGTCGGCGCCGCCCGGCAGCGGCATGTCGTAGACGCCGCGGGAGGAACAACCCGACAGCGCCAGCAGGCCGACCGTCGCGACCGCGCCGACCTTGACGGCCGAGGAGCGGGTGAAGACGGATCGCACCAGACGAGTCAAACCGGACCGCATCACCGGCCACCTCCAGCGGGCTGAAGTCCGTTGGTCAGCGGCAGCGGCAACGGCGGCAGCTTGCCGTTCTGCACCGAGTTGACCGTTTCGGCCAGCGTCGGCAGCTTCTCGCCGCCGGCCAGCACCGGGCGCAGGGCGTCGCAGGCGCTGCTGACCTCGAGCGGAACCTGCTGCGGCGTGGACTGGTCGAGCAGCTTGCACACGGCCACCAGCGGCGGCTGGTTGAGCTCGTTGAACATCGCGCGCTGGTCCAGCGTTCCGGAAGCGCCGTTGTAGGAGTTGTTCAGGTTGCTCATCGCCAGCGGCGCGGTGGTCAGCGACTCGTTGAGCGCTGCCTTCTGCTTGACCAGCACGGCGGCCACGTCGTGGAGCTGGCTGACGTTGGACTGCACTTGTGAGCGGTTGTCCCGCACGAAGGACTCCACCTTGCCCAGCGCCACGGACAGCTCGGCCAGGGCCGCGCTCATGTCGTTGCGCTCTCCGGCGAGGTTGCTGCTGACCTCTTGCATCTGCGTGTTGAACCGGCGCATCTGGCCGTCGTTCTCGGCCAGCATCCCGGTGAAGCGCTGCAGGTTGTCGACCGTCTTGAACAGCTCTTCGCTGTTGCCCGACAGCGTCGTCCCCGCCTCGCCGAGGTTGCGCAGCGTTTCCGACAGCGCCTTGCCGTTGCCCTCCAGGTTGGCGGCACCGGTGTTGAGCAGGTCGGTCAGCGCGCCGTTCTTGTTGGCCCCGTCGGGTCCCAGCGCCTTGGTGAGGTCGTTGAGGCTGCGGTAGATGTTGTCCAGCTCGACGGGCGTCGCGGTGCGCTCGGCGGGGATCACCGCGTCGTCGCCCAGCTTCGGGCCTCCCTTGTAGACCGGGGCGAACTGCACGTACCGGTCGGAGACGATGCTGGGAGAGACCGCGACCAGGCTCGCGTTGGCCGGGATCGCGGTGTCGCGGTCCACGCTCAGCGTGACCTTGACCTGCTTGCCCTGCGGCGTCACCTCGTCGATGGTGCCGATCGGGACGCCGAGGACGCGCACGTCACCGCCCGGGTACAGGCCGACAGCGGCGTCGAAGTAGGCGGTGACCTTGCGCTCCGCCGCTCCGTAGAACAGCCACCAGCCGCCGACCGCGCCGAGCAGCACGACGACGACCCCGATGGTGAGGATCTTGGCCAGGTTCGAGCTCTTCGAGGGTGCGCTCGTCATTGCTTGCAACCCTCCTGGTTGATCGGCCCCACGGCGGGCGGCAGCATGCCGCAGATGTAGGTGTCGAACCAGCGCCCGTTGCCGAGGACGTTGGAGAACAACCTGGTGAACGGCGCGAAGGTGTTCAGACTCCGGTCCAGGTTCTGCTGGTTGCGCTGCAGCATCTTGGTCACCTTGTCCAGCTGTTGCAGCGTCGGCCCGAGCTGCGCCTGGTTGTCGTCGACCAGCCCGGTCAGCTGCTGCGACAGCTCCTGGGTCCCGGTCAGCAGCGACGAGATCGAGTCGCGGCGGGCCCGCAGCTCCTGCAGCAGCAGGTTGCCGTCGGAGAGCAGCTTCTCGAAGTCCTCGTTGCGGTCGGCGAGCTGCTGGGAGACCTGCGTGGTGTTGTTCAGCAGGTGCTCGATCTGCTCGTCGCGCGAGGAGATGGTCTTGGAGAGCTGCGAAAGCCCGTTGAGGGCCCCGCTGACCTCGCCCGGGGTGTCCTTGAACGTGCTCGACAGCGTCTCGAAGCTCTTCGCGAGCTGCGCGGTGTCGATCTGGTCGACGTTCTTGGACAGGTCGCTGAACGCCTCGATGACGTCGTAGGGCGACATGGTCCGGTTCAGCGGGATCGGCTGGTCGTTGTCGAGCTCCTTGGACCCCTGCGGGTCCAGCGCCAGGTACTTCTGGCCGAGCAGGGTCTTGACCTTGATCGCCGCGGTGGTGTGGTCACCGAGCTCGGTGTCGGAGACCCGGAAGCTGACCAGCACGTGGTCGCCTTCGAGCTCGACGTCGGACACGGTGCCGACCTTGACCCCGGCGACCCGGACCTCGTTGTCCTCGCGCAGTCCCGCGGCCTCGGTGAACTGCGCGGTGTAGGTGGTGCCGCTGATCAGCGGCAGCCGCTCGTAGTTGGCCACCAGCAGGAACGCGAGCACCAGCACCAGGATGCCGGCGACGCCGATCTTGAGCGGGTCGCGCTGGGAGAAGGAAGTCATGGCTGGCACCTCGGCTGGGTCACCGGCATCAGCGGCAGCGGCAGGTTGATGTCGCCGACGCCGACGTTGCCGGAGGTCTTGCACAGGAAGAAGTTGAACCACGACCCGTGCGAGGCGGTCCGGGTCAAGCTCTCCAGCTTGTTCGGCATGTTGCGCAGCACCTGGTCCACCACCTGCTCGTGGTCGTTGAGGTTCTTCGACACCTCGCCGAGACCGGCGATGTCCTGCTGCAACCCTGGCCTGGCGTCCTGCAGGAGCCCGGCGGTGGTGTTGGTCAGACCGTCCATCGCGGTGATCGCGCTGCCGATGGACTCGCGGTCCTCGGCGAGCCCGGACACCACCTGCCGCAGCTGGCCGACCAGCTCGGAGAGCCGCTGGTCACGCGTGTTCACGGTGTCCAGCACGCCGTTGAGGTTGTTGATGACCTCGCCGATCACCTGGTCGCGCGAGGCGATGGTGGTCGTCAGCGAAGCCGTGTGCGACAGCAGGCTTTCCACCGTGCCGCCCTCACCCTGCAGCACCTGGATGATCTGGTACGACAGCTTGTTGACGTCCTCCGGCGACAGCGCCTGGAACAGCGGCTTGAAGCCGCCCAGCAGCACGGTCAGGTCCAGCGCCGGCTTGGTGCGCTCCAGCGGGATCGTGCCGCCCACCGGCAGGTATCCACCTTGGACGGTGCGGCCGGAGGCCCCGCCGGAGCCGGTGGTCGGCGTGGCGCCCTGCTCCAGCGCCATGTAGCGCTGCCCCACCAGGTTCCGGTACTTGATCGTCGCGGTCACCGAGGACGGCAGCCGCCGATCGGCGACGTTGAACCTGACCTCGGCGACCTTGTTGTCGACGAGCTCGATGTTCTCGACCTCACCGACCTTCACACCGGAGATGCGCACCTCGTCGCCCTCGTTGAGGGCGGTGACGTCGGTGAACCGCGCGGTGTAGGAGCTCGCCGAGCGCAGGTCCTGGTTGGCGATCGTCATGATCAGCAGGCCGGTGGCCAGCGAGGTGATCACCACGAAGACCAGGAACTTGACCAGTGGCCCGCGAATGCTGATCCCGTTCATCGGTAGCTCACCTCCGCACCTCGCAGGACCGGTCCGACCAGCAGGCTGCCCCAGCCGGGAACCTCCGAGGAGGGACGGCCCAGAGCAGGAGCCAGCACGGTGGCGACCATGTCGCGCTCAGCGGGCGAGTTGACCCACTGGGCCGCGGTGCCCGCCGGTGCCGACTGGGGAGTGCTGCCCGCCGGCGGGTTCAGGCCGCCGTTGGCCGGGCGCGATGCGGGCGGGGGAACCGAACCGTCCTTGAACGGCCCGTCCGGCGGGTACTCCGGCATCGGGTCGAGGTGCTCCATGAAGTTGTAGCAACGCGGTCCGCGCTTGTCGGCGAACTCCGGCTCGTCCTGGTTCGGGCGGTACTTGCCGCGGTGCGGCGCGATTTCCAGCGTCACGTGCAGACCGGGCTCGTTGGTGCCCTCGCCGAACGCCTTGCGGATGCGCGGGACGTACTCCTCCATCTCGCCGAGGAAGCACGGGTAGGACGGCGAGTACTTGGCCAGCACGTCGAGCGTCGGGCGCTGGGCGTCGGCGAGCTGGATGATGTTCTGGCCGTTGGCGTCGAGGAACGTCGTCAGGTCACCGGAGGTGGTGGTGAGCTGCCCGGTCATCTCCTGCAGGTTCTGCTTCTGGTCCACCAGGGTTCGCGCCGTGGTGGAGAAGTTGTCCAGCGCGGAGATGATGTCCGGCGCGGCCTGCTCGTAGGTCTGCGCGACGCCGACCAGTTCCCGCAGGTTGTCCCGCAGGTCCGGCACCGACGGGTTGAGCCCGTCCAGGTAGGTGTTGAGCTGGCTCAGCGTTTCGCCGACCTGCTCGCCGCGGCCCGACAGCGCCTGGTCCAGCGCGTTGAGCGTGGCCGACAGGTCGTCGGGGTTCACCGCCTGCAGCACCGGCATGGTGTCCGCCAGCACGGTTTCCAGCTCCAGGCCCGCGCGGGTGCGGTCCTGCTCGATCACGCCGCCGGAGGCCAGCGTCTTCGACGAGGGTTCCTCCGGCAGGTCCAGCGACACGTAGCGCTCGCCGAACAAGGTGCGCGGCAGCAGCTGCGCGGAGACGTTGGCCGGGATCTTCTCGGCCATGTCCGGCTGCAGCGCCAGGTGCAGCTCGGCGCCCTTGCCGTCGGACTTCACCTCGACGACCCGGCCCACGATCATCCCGCGCACCTTGACGTCGGAGTCCGGCAGCAGCTGGTTGCCCGTGGAGGCCGCCTTGAGGATGACGTCCGAGGACGCCGTGAACGCCTTGTTGTAGAACGCCAGGCACAGCACGACGAACATGACCATGCTCATCAGCAGCGCCAGACCCATCACCCTGCGCTTGACCGTGGTGACCGCTCCCCGCGCGCTCATCCGGTGATCCGAACGGTCGTCGTGGTGCCCCAGATCGCGAGGCTGAGGAAGAAGTCCAGCAGGGCGGTGGTCACGATCGCGGTCCGCACCGCGCGTCCCACCGCGACGCCGACCCCGGCGGGGCCGCCGCTGGCGCGGTATCCGTAGTAGCAGTGCGTCATGATCACCACCACGCTGAAGATCAGGACCTTCCCGAAGGACCACAGCACGTCCTCGGGAGGCAGGAACAGGTTGAAGTAGTGGTCGTAGGTGCCCGCCGACTGGCCGTAGAGGTGGACCGTGACGCCCCGGGCCGCGACGTAGGACGTCAGCAGGCCCAGCACGTACAGCGGGATGACCGCGACGAAGCCCGCCATCACGCGGGTGGTCACCAGGTACGGCAGGCTCGGTACGCCCATGACCTCGAGCGCGTCGATCTCGTCGGAGATCCGCATCGCGCCGAGCTGGGCGGTGAACCCGGAACCGACCGTCGCCGACAGGGCCAGACCGGCCACCAGCGGCGCGATCTCACGCGTGTTGAAGTAGGCCGAGATGAAGCCGGCGAAGGCGGAGGTGCCCAGCTGGTCGAGAGCCGCGAAGCCCTGCATGCCGACGACCGTTCCGGTGAACAGCGTCAGACCGATCATCACGCCGACCGTGCCGCCGATGACCGCCAGGGCGCCGCTGCCGAAGCTGACCTCGGCCAGCAGGCGCAGCGTTTCCTTGGCGTAGTGCGGGATCGCCCGCGGGATCCATGCCAGCGATCGGATGTAGAACGACATCTGGTCACCCAGGTCGTCCAGCATCTCCACCGGCCGTCGGGCCGCGCGCTTGGCGCGCTGCGAGATCGTCACCATGTTCCCATTCCCCTGGCGGCCATCACATTCCCTTCGGCGGGACCAGCTGCATGTACAGCGTCGTGAGGATGAAGTTCACCGCGAACAGCAGCAGGAAGGTGATCACCACCGACTGGTTCACGGCGTCCCCGACGCCCTTCGGGCCCGGTGGCGGGTTCAAACCCCGGAAGGCCGCCACCACGCCTGCCAAGAAGCCGAAGATCAGGGCCTTGAGCTCGCTGATCCACAGGTCCGGCAGCTGCGCCAGCGCGTTGAAGCTGGCCATGTAGGCACCCGGCGTACCGTCCTGCATGATCACGTTGAAGGTGTAGCCGCCGACCACGCCGACGACGCTGACCATGCCGTTGAGCAGCACGGCGACCAGCATCGCGGCCAGCACCCGGGGCACCACGAGGCGCTGGATCGGCGAGACGCCGAGCACCTCCATCGCGTCGATCTCGTCTCGGATCTTGCGCGATCCCAGGTCGGCGCAGATCGCCGAACCACCGGCACCGGCGATCAGCAGCGCCGTCACGATCGGGCTGGCCTGCTGGATGATCGCCAGCACGCTGGCGGCACCGGTGAACGACTGCGCACCGATCTGCCTGGTCAGCGACCCCAGCTGGAGCGCGATGACCGCGCCGAAGGGAATCGAGACCAGCGCCGTCGGCAGGATCGTGACGCTGGCGATGAACCAGCACTGCTGGATGAACTCGCGGATCTGGAACGGTCGCGCGGGCATCGCCCGCACGATGTCCATCCCCAGCGCGAACAGGCGGCCCGTCTGGCGCAGCCCACCGGCACCGGGGAATTGCGCCCGGGACGCGCTCACTGCTCACCTCGCTTGCGGCCGAACCAACGGCGACGAGAACCCGCCGTCTCCTCCTCGGCCTGCAACCCACCGGGCCAGGCCGGCTCCTCCTCGGGCTGGCGCGGATGCGGCGAGGGCCGCATCTGCTGCTGCGGCTGAGCAGGAGCGGGCTGCTGCGCGGGGGCGGGCTGCGGCGGCGGGAACTGCTGCGGCGGCGCCTGCGGAGCGGGAGCCTGCGGGGCGGCCTGCTGCTGCGGCCAGGAGCCGGTCGCGGGCGAGGCGAACCCGTACAGGGCCAGCTCGTCCGGCGTCAGGCTCTTGAGGATCTCCTCCTGCGCGGAGGGGTTGAGCGAGCGCAGCTGGCGCAGCACGCGGTCCTTGCGGCGGTGCACGGCGGTGCGGTCCGGCAGACCCGGGCTGACCTCCAGCTGCGGCATCATCGGCGGCACCTGGGGCCGGCCGTGCTTGGCCAGCTCCGCCTCCACCAGCGCGGTGTCCTTCTCCTCGCTCATGCCGATCGGGCCGTCGGGACGGCCGTTGAGGAACTGCACCACCACGGGCTCGTCGGAGGTCAGCAGCACCTCGCGCGGGCCGAACATCACCAGGTTGCGGCGGTAGAGCATGCCGATGTTGTCCGGCACGGTCCGCGCGGTGTTGATGTCGTGGGTGACGATCAGGAACGTCGCGTCGATCTGCGCGTTGAGGTCGACGATCAGCTGGTTCTGCACCGCGGTCCGGACGGGGTCCAGACCGGAGTCGGGCTCGTCGAACAGGAGGATCTCCGGGTCGAGCACGAGGGCGCGGGCCAGACCGGCGCGCTTCTTCATGCCGCCCGAGATCTCACCGGGGAGCTTGTCCTCCGCGCCGATGAGACCGACCATCTCCATCTTCTCGAGCACGACGTTGCGGATCTCGGACTCGCTCTTGCGCGTGTGCTCGCGGAGCGGGAAGGCGATGTTGTCGTAGAGGTTCATCGAACCGAACAGCGCGCCGTCCTGGAACAGCACGCCGAAAAGCTTGCGGACCTCGTAGAGATCCTTTTCCGAGCAAGTGCAGATGTCCGTCCCGTTGATGACGACCTTGCCCTCGTCCGGCTTGAGCAGACCCACCAGCGACTTCAGGAACACCGACTTACCGGTGCCGGAAGGCCCGAGCAGCACGCTGATCTCGCCCTGGGGCAGATTCAGCGAGACGTCCCGCCAGATGGTCTGCGGGCCGAAGGACTTCGAGAGCCCGTCGACAACCACCTCGACGCCCATCGGAACCTCCGCGTCCTCGATTACACCGATTTCGGGGAGGCAATCCATCCCCGAAGAAGCACCCTTGCACACGTGACGCGCCTAACGAAGGTAGTTGGCGTCACACCTATGCAACGAGCTCGACGCAGCAGGGTTACTCATGAGTTCACTACAAATCAAGGAGCCATCTCGGATTCGTCCGAAAAAAGGCCCTTGTTTCCGCGCAAAGGAAAAGAGAACGGGCACCCGCAACAGCGAGTGCCCGTTCTCTTACCGTGAGTCAGAGACCCAGAACCAGTTCCCAACCCGGTGCAAGCGGCGGAGCCGCGAGCGCGGGGACCACCTGAGCGGTCCGCGCCGCCGCGGGTTCCGACACGTCGTCTGGCGAGGACGCCGCGACGACGTGTATTGGCATACACGAGGAGTGGCGCCCGGAGTCCAGACGGCGTGTCAGGTTCCGCCAACGGCACCGCCACGCAGCGGGAGAACCGGATCAGGAAGACAGGGTCACTTGACGGAGACGGAGGCGCCGGCTTCTTCCAGCTTGCCCTTGGCCTCTTCGGCCTTCTCCTTGTCGACCTTCTCCAGGATGGCCTTCGGGGTGCCCTCGACGAGCTCCTTGGCCTCCTTCAGGCCCAGGCCGGAGACGATCTCGCGGACGACCTTAATGACCTGGATCTTCTTGTCGCCGGCGCCCTCGAGGACGACGTCGAACTCGTCCTGCTCCTCAGCGGCGGCGGCCTCGCCACCGGCGGCCGGGGCAACGGCGACCGCGGCCGGGGCGGCGGCGGTGACGTCGAAGGTCTCCTCGAACTGCTTCACGAACTCCGACAGCTCCAGGAGGGTCATCTCCTTGAAGACGTCCAGCAGCTCGTCGTTGCTCAGCTTCGCCATGTCGGCGTTCCTTTCTGCTCAAAGCCCGGATGCCGTCGGCATCCCGGTGGGGGTTGTCGCGCGAAAGACGGTCCGCGGACCCGCGTCGACGGCGCGCTCTCACGCACCGTCCACTGCGGACTGCGGAGAGTCTTACTCGCCCTTCTTCTCCTGAAGGGCGGCGGCCATGCGAGCGACCTGCGAAGCAGGTGCGACGAACAGCGCTGCGGCCTGGTTCATCTTGGCCTTCATGGCACCGGCCAGCTTGCCCAGCGTGACTTCGCGCGAGTCGAGGTCGGCGATGCTGTCGACCTCGGACACGGACAGCGCGCGGCCGTCCATGTACCCGCCCTTGACCACCAGGTTCTGGTTGCCCTTGGCGAATTCCTTGATCGCCTTGGCTGCGTCGACCGGCTCGCCCTCGACGAAGGCGATCGCGGTCGGGCCGACGAACAGGTCGTCGAGACCCTCGACGCCCGACTGCTCGGCGGCACGCTTGACCAGCGTGTTCTTCGCGACACGGTAGCTCACGTTCGAACCGAGCGCGCGGCGCAGCTCAGACAGCTGAGCCATCGAGAGCCCGCGGTACTCGGTCACAACGGCAGCGGTGGAGTTGTTGAACTTCTCCGAGATCTCGCTGACCGCATCGACCTTGTCGGACTTCGCCATGTCGCCTCCTCTCTGTTTCCGACTGTGGCTGACCCATCCAGTCGGTCCTGAGACGACAAAACGCCCCGGCGCAGGGCAGCACGGGGCGTCACAATCGGTGCGCGCGCGACAAGACACGCGCGACCAGCCTCGTCCCTCCTGCGCGGGCCGCCCGCATCTCACGGGACCTTCGTTCCTTCCCGCTCGTTGCCGAGCCGGGAGGAAGACCAGCGGTCTTGGGTGGAACCTCGACAAGAGTACTCGACTCGGGACGGGCGCTTCCACCGGCCCCCCGTCGCCCGGCATCATGTGTGCGTGGCTGATCAGCGGGAACCGCGCTCCGACAACCTGCCCGAGATCGTCGACGCCGATGTCGTCGAGGTCGCCGAGTACGACCGGCCCCCGGAACCGGCTCCGCGCGGCGACGCCGCGAAGGCGGCCGACGACCCGGAGTACCGGGAGTTCCTGGAGTTCAAGCGGTTCAAGGAGCGGCAGGCGTGCCAGGGCGGCGGCACGACCACCCCGGCGCCCGAGAAGCCTTGGTGGAAGAAGGCTCTCGGCCTGCTGCGCCACAAGTGGGTGCGGCGGATCATCTACGTCCTCGTCGCGCTGCTCCTGCTGAACCTGGCCTACGACCACTACTTCGGCGGCAGCGACGGCTCGTCGAGCGGCAACGGCTCCGGAGGGAGCGCGCCGGTCGACTCGGTGCCGATGACCGCGCAGAACCCGCAGCAGGCCATTCGCAGCGTCTTCAACTACCTGCGGGCCGAACCACCGGAGCAGGCGTGCGCGCTGTTCGACGACCAGGGCAAGGCCGACTTCGCCGCCGCCTACGGCGCTCCTGACTGCGCTGGCGCGGCGCGCGCGGTGCACGGCCGGATCACCGACCTCAACGCTTACGCGAATCCGAAATTCGCCCACGACGCCATCGTGGAAGCGGGACCGGAAGCGCAGGTGCCGGGTTGCCGGATCCGGGTCAGCGGCGGACCGGGGCTCGGGACTTTCAAACTCACCCGCACGCCACAAGGCGGGTGGACCATCTCCGCTTATGCCCTGACGAGTTCCGCGTGCCCCTGACCGCGCAATTCCGGAACAGTCGCAATCGTCGTTCCGGAGTAATGGCCTCGACACTCCCCGTCACCATTTCGCCGAAGCGGGTCGGTTTTGCTCAAAACCGTCCGAGCAAATGGGATATCGAGCATCCGGGTACGACAAGAATCGTTCTGGAATGCGAAAGAGGGCGAGCGCTCGTGGAGCGCTCGCCCTCTTTCGAAGGGATATCGGATCAGGCGGAAGCCGACACGCGCGTGGCGGTCGGGTCCACCGGGATGCCCGGGCCCATCGTGGTCGTGAAGGTGACCTTCTTCAGGTACCGGCCCTTCGACGCCGACGGCTTGGCGCGCAGGATCTCGTCCAGCGCCGCCGCGTAGTTCTCCACCAGCTTCTCGGTGTCGAACGACGCCTTGCCGATGATGAAGTGCAGGTTGGCCTGCTTGTCGACGCGGAAGTTGATCTTACCGCCCTTGATGTCCGCGACCGCCTTGGTGACGTTCGGGGTGACGGTGCCGGTCTTCGGGTTCGGCATCAGGCCGCGCGGGCCGAGAACCCGAGCGATCTTGCCGACCTTGGCCATCTGGTCCGGGGTGGCGATCGCCGCGTCGAAATCGAGCCAGCCGCCCTGAATGCGCTCGATCAGGTCCTCGGAACCAACCGCGTCCGCGCCGGCGGCCTCGGCCTCAGCGGCCTTGTCGCCGGTGGCGAACACGATGACGCGGGCAGTCTTACCAGTGCCGTGCGGCAGGTTCACGGTGCCGCGGACCATCTGGTCTGCCTTGCGGGGGTCGACGCCCAGCCGCAGAGCGACCTCGACGGTGGCGTCGTACTTGACCTTGGTGGTCTTCTTCGCCAGCTCGGCGGCTTCCGACGGGGTGTAGAGACGCTCCCGGTCGACGAGCTCGGCCGCCTGCTGGTATGCCTTGCTGCGCTGTGCCATTTCTGTCCTAAGAGTCAGTGGATCAGTTGTGGTTGGTCGGGCTGCGCATGAGCCCTCCCACTACCCGTGCGCGCCGGTGGAACCGGCAGCGGCTCAGGCTTCGACCGTCAGGCCCATCGAACGAGCAGTACCGGCGATGATCTTCGCGGCCTGGTCGATGTCGTTGGCGTTGAGGTCTTCCATCTTGGTCTGCGCGATCTCCTTGACCTGCTCCATGGAGACCTTGCCGACCTTGGACTTGTGCGGCTCGCCGGAGCCCTTCTGCACACCAGCGGCCTTGAGCAGCAGCTTCGCGGCCGGCGGAGTCTTCAGCTTGAAGTCGAAGGACCGGTCTTCGTACACGGAGATCTCAACCGGCACGACGTTGCCACGCTGAGCCTCGGTGGCCGCGTTGTACGCCTTGCAGAACTCCATGATGTTGACGCCGTGCTGACCCAGCGCCGGACCGACCGGCGGAGCCGGGTTGGCTTGGCCGGCCTGGATCTGCAGCTTGATGATCCCTGCCAGCTTCTTCTTCTTGGGCGGCATGTTTGCTTCCTGTGTCTTCGCTATCCGGTTGCTCGATCCCGCCGGAAGGCGGCACCGAATCTGGCGAGACCACGAGACGGTGGAATCGCCCCTGCTGCGCGGGTCCTGCCAGATCCACGCGCAGCCCGCCGCGCTCCCGCAGACGGGAGAGCGGTCAGAGCTTGGAGACCTGGTCGAACGAGAGCTCGACCGGGGTCTCGCGGCCGAAGATCGACACCAGCACCTTGAGCTTCTGGGCGTCGGCGTTGACCTCGTTGATGGTGGCCGGCAGCGTCGCGAACGGGCCATCCATCACGGTGACGGACTCGCCGACCTCGAAGTCGACCTCGACCGCGGTCTTGGTCGCGGCGGCGGTCTGACCCGCGCCGGTCTTCTTGCCCGCTTCCGGCTTCTTCTCCTCGACCTGCGGCGCGAGGAACTTCAGCACGTCGTCAATGGTCAGCGGCGAAGGCTTGGAGGTCGCACCGACGAATCCGGTCACACCCGGCGTGTTGCGCACGGCGCTCCACGACTGGTCGTTGAGATCCATCCGAACCAGGATGTAGCCGGGCAGCACCTTGCGCTGCACCATCTTACGCTGGCCGTTCTTGATCTCGGTGACCTCTTCGGTCGGCACCTCGACCTGGAAGATGTAGTCCTCGACGTCGAGCGTCTGAGCACGGGTCTCGAGGTTGGTCTTGACCTTGTTCTCGTAGCCCGCGTAGGAGTGGATCACGTACCAATCGCCGGGCGCGCGGCGCAGCGCGGCGCGCAGCTCCTCGACCGGGTCCACCTCTTCGGCTTCCACCTCTTCGGCGTCGGCTTCTTCGGCGTCGGTCTCGTCGGCTTCCGCGTCCTCGGACGCGGTCTCTTCACCGTCAGCGGCCTCGGTCTCGTCGGCCGCGGCGTCGTCGGCCTCTTCGGCGGAGTCGGTTTCCGAGGAATCGACTGCGCCGGCCGCGTCAGCCTCGACGGACACGGCCCCGGCTTCGGCAGCCTCGGGCTGCACCTGCTCGTCGGTGAGGCCGGTGGCTTCCTTGGAGGTCTCCTCGTGCGAGGTCACAGTCGGTCTCGCTTCCTCTCGTGCGTTGCGTGCCGGGTCGTTGTTTCGCCGCCGGCACCACTTAGGCGGGCCCGGAGGTTCAGCCAGTGCCGAACAGCCAGCCCACGCCCTTCGCGAAGAGCACGTCCACGCCCGCGACGAACGCCACCATGATGCTGACGAACACCAGCACCACAAGCGTGTAGGTCATCAGCGCCTTGCGTGTCGGCCAGATGACCTTGCGCAGCTCGGCGACGACCTCGCGCAGGAAGCGTCCGATCTTCCGGAACAGCGAAACCCGACCCTGCCGGCCATCCCGCGAGGGAGTGGGCCGACCCTTCGACTCAGTTGTGCGCGCCGGACCGGAGCCCGACTGGGAACGGGCGGAGGCACGACGTTCGCGCCGCGCCGCGGCGCTGGACGGACGTGCGCCCTCGCGCGCTCCGTCCTGGCCCTGCTCGCGGTCCTCGCTCACGACCATCCTCCGCTCACCGTCGCATCGACGCAGGGGTGACAGGACTTGAACCTGCAACCTGCGGTTTTGGAGACCGCTGCTCTGCCAATTGAGCTACACCCCTCTGCGGCCTGTGAAGCCCGACCGCAAAGTCGGGACGCCCTTCACCAGCCCTGAAACTGTGGTTCCAAGGTGCTCAGGCATCCCAGGTTCGAAAGTGTACGGCACGTGGAGAACGCTTCTCCAACGGCACCCCCCGTGTTGGCGAGAAGACGACTTCGCCGCTGGTGAGCGCAGTGCGTCACGCGGGGATGCGGACCGTGGCCGAAGCGCCGCCCAGCACGCCCTGCTCGGCGGACTTCGCGGTGATGTTGACCTTGATCGTGCCGTCGTCGTTGATCTTCGCGACCTTGCCGCCGAGCTCCACCACGGCGCCGCTGCCGTCGTCCGGGACGACCACGGGCCGGGTGAAGCGCACGCCGTAGCGCACGATCGCGCCCGGGTCACCCGTCCAGCTGCTCACCAGCCGCCCGGCCAGCGCCATGGTCAGCATCCCGTGGGCGATCACGTCCGGGAGGCCGACCTCCTTGGCGAACCGCTCGTTCCAGTGAATCGGGTTGAAGTCGCCCGAGGCGCCCGCGTAGCGGACCAGATCGGACCGCTCCAGCGGCACGCTCAGCGGTGGCAGCTCGTCCCCGACGTTGATCTCCGACAGCTTCACGCCTCAGGCCCCCTCACGACCAACATCGACGTGGCGGTGCAGACCTGCTCCCCGTCGGTGGTGGTGATCTCCGCGCGGACGGTCAGGAAGTCGTTGCCCGCCCGGGTCTTGATGT
This sequence comes from Saccharopolyspora karakumensis, assembly GCF_004349225.1. NCBI lineage: Bacteria > Bacillati > Actinomycetota > Actinomycetes > Pseudonocardiales > Pseudonocardiaceae > Saccharopolyspora > Saccharopolyspora karakumensis. The sequence continues at coordinate 10,484 of NZ_SMLA01000011.1, read as the reverse complement.
CGTCGACGTGCGCGACCGTCAGCAGTCGGTCACCGGCGCGGATCGGCCGGTGGTGGACGAAGTCCTGCTGGCCGTGCACCACGCGGCTGTAGTCCAGGCCGAGCTGGTCGTCCTCGACGATCTGGTCCTGCGCGGCCATCGAGAGGATCACCGCGAAGGTCGGCGGCGCGATCACGTCTGGGTAGCCGGCGGACTCGGCGGCCTCGACGTCGTGGTGCAGCGGGGAGTCGTCCTTGATCGCGCGGGCGAACTCGCGGATCTTCTCCCGACCCACCTCGTAGGGCTCGGTGGGCGGGTATTCACGTCCGATGAATGACTGGTCGAGCGGCACGCGGGAAGGCTACTAGGTCTGATCCGGATCGGCGGACCCGCTTTGACCTTCCGAGCAGCCCGCGCCCCGGACGACGAGAAGAGCCCGCCCCCGGATCAACCGGGGACGGGCTCTCGAAGGCGTTCCGAAGGAACCGCCGGGATCAGCGGGTCTCCTTGTGGAGCTTGTGCGTGCCGCAGTTCATGCAGAACTTCTTCATCTCCAAGCGGTCCGGGTTGTTGCGCCGGTTCTTGTTGGTGATGTAGTTGCGGTTCTTGCACTCCTCGCACGCCAGCGTGATCTTGGGTCGAACGTCGGTGGCGGCCACGGGGGTGCCTTTCTCTCGGTCGTAACGGGTCGGTTCGCTGGAGAGATCCTTGCGAACCCGTGACTGGTAGCGGTGGCCGGACTTGAACCGGCGACACAGCGATTATGAGCCGCTTGCTCTACCGACTGAGCTACACCGCCATGCCGAGGCCGCGGTGTGCACCGGTTGCCTCAAGCGACGCAGGATATCCCACGCAAAACAGCCACAGCACCCAGTTTACCGAGCACCGCGGCTGCCTTTCGAGCCCCAATACGGAATCGAACCGTAGACCTTCGCCTTACCATGGCGACGCTCTGCCGACTGAGCTATTGGGGCGTGCCCTTGCGGAGCGATTAGAACTTTACACACCTGCGGGCCCCCTCGAAACAGGGGGGTACCTTTTTGCGAAAACGCAGGTCATGGCCGCCTTTTCACGGCGCACCCCACCGGATCGGGCGAATTCGGACATCAGTGCAGGAGTGTGAGCACGGTCTCCTCGCGGCTGCCCCGATCGCGCTTGGTGCGGGCCTGCAGCCACGCCTCGAAGCGCTCCTCGGACAGCGGGCGGGAGATCAGGTAGCCCTGAGCCACGTCGCAGCCCATGCCCACCAGCTGATCGCGCGCGGCGTCGTCCTCGACGCCCTCCGCGACCACCGCGAGGTCCAGCGAGTGGCCGAGCTCGACGATCGTGCGGACCACCGCCAGGTCGCTGAGATCGGTTCCCATGCCCAGCACGAAGCTCTTGTCGATCTTGACCTCGTCCACCGGCAGCTGCCGCAGGTAGGCCAGCGACGAGTAGCCGGTGCCGAAGTCGTCCACCGCGAGCACCACGCCCATCGCGTGCAGGCGCCGCAGGACCGGCAGCGACCGCTCCTTGTCGGCCATCACGCTGGACTCCGTCAGCTCCAGCGTGAGCAGCTCCGGCGGGATGTCGTGGCGTTCGAGCGCCTCGGCGACCCGCTCGGGGAAGGTCTCGTCGGCGAGGTTGCGCACCGACAGGTTCACCGCCACCGACATCCGCAGCCCGCGGTCGAGCCACTGCCGGATCTTGACCAGCGCGCACTCCAGGACGAACGCGGTGAGCGCGTCGACCAGCCCGGTGGCCTCCACCAGCGGCACGAACTCGTCCGGATCCAGCCGCCCGTACTCGGGGTGCGACCAGCGCACCAGGGCCTCGGCGCCGACGACCTGACGTTCCGGCAGCGCCACCTTCGGCTGGTAGTGCACCTCGACCTGACCGGTGTCCAGCGCCTGCCGGAACTGGGTGACCAGCTGGAAGCGGCGCAGGAACACCTGGCCCATGGCCGGCGCGTAGCAGCGCACTCCGTCCTCGCCGTTGCGCGCGGCCCGCACCGCCACATCGGCGTGCTGGAGCAGCGTGTCGACGTCGGTCTCGGCCTCGCCGTCGGCGGGTGCCGAGGAGGCGTAACCGGCGACGCCGGCGGCCTCCACCACTATCCGGTCCAGCGGGTAGGACATGGCGATCACGTCGCACAGCCGCAGCGCCACCTGGTGCGCCTGCTCCTCGGTGTGGTCGAGCAGCAGCACGGCGAAGGAGTTGGCCTCCAAGCGCGCCAGCGGAGCATCACCGAGGGCTTCGCGCATCCGCTGCCCGGCGGCGACCACCATCCGGTCGCCCCAGGTGTACCCGAGGGCTTCGCTGACCGTGGTGAGCAGGTCCAGGTCCACCCGCAGCACGACGGCGGCGCGGCCCGCGCGGAGCTCGTCACCGGAGATCTCGCGGAAGCCGGTGCGGTTGAGCAGCCCGGTCAGCGGATCGTGGTAGGCGTCGTGCCGCAGCCTGGCCAGCAACCTGCGGTTGTCCATCGCGGTGGCCAGGTGGCTGGCCAGGGTGTGCAGCAGTCGCACGTCGGCGCGGCCGAACCCGCGCCAGCGGCTGACCCGGTCGTGAACCTCCACGGCGCCCAGCAGCTGGCTGGCGCCTCGCAGCGGGACCACGAGCGCCTCGTAGGCGCCGCGCTGCCGCAGCGCGCGGCGGACCTCCTCCGGCGCTTCGAGGGTCCGGAAGGAGCGCACGTGGCTGCCGGGGAGTTGCAGCAGCGGGTCGTCGCGCAGCGCGTCCGGCGCCGCCTGGACCGCGGCGTCCGGCATCGCCTCACCGGCGACCAGCGTGGTGACCTCACCGCGCGGGTCCAGCCGCAGCCGCAGCACGACCCGGGTGGCGTTGAGCTGCTCGCGGATCCGCTCGGCGACGGGTTCCCACTCGCCGACCGGCACGGCCTGCTCGCCGACGGGGTCGGGCGAGGTCTGCGCGCCCTGCCCGGAGCGGGCCACGCTGAGGCTGACGTCGCTGAGCGCCTCCAGGTCGCGCTGCTCGCGCAGCAGGTCGGAGTAGGCGCGGTAGAGGCCGATCACGGCAACGGCGACGAGCCCGACCAGCAGCCAGCCCCACGGCGTGCCGATGGCGACCTCGTACCCGATGAGACCGACGGAGGTGTTGAGCAGGCCGACGGCCAGCGTGCGCCCGGCCAGCCGCGCACCCGCGGCGACCTTCATCGCACCGCCCAGCACGGTCAGCGCGGCCAGCGCGAACCCGCAGCTGATCAGCGGCGAGGTCAGCGTGCCGACGACGGGACCGAACCAGTCGGGGGCGACGCCGATGAGGGCCTGGTTGACCAGGTTGGCGACCGCGAACGGCACCGCGATCTCCAGGCACAGCACGCCGGCGTTGTAGACGACGTGGGTGGCCGCGCGCCTGCCCACCTGAGCACCGAGCCCCGCCAGCAGGTTCGCCGCGAGCACCACTTCGAACGGCGCGGTGAGCAGACCGAGCAGCAGCGGGATCTCGGTGAAGGAGATGGTCCAGCCGACGCGCTTGACGTCGACGTCGATGGTCAGCTGCTCGGCGAGCAGGAACCCGACGGCCAGCAGCGGACCGATGAACAGCAGTTCAGGGGTGTAGCGCGATTCGAGGCCGCCGGCGGTGAGCAGGGAGACCCCCACGCCCGCGGCGAGCACCACGAAGGAGAAGGTCGCGAACATCCGGCGGCGCACCGGATCGACTTCGGCTCTGACCGGTGGCCTGGATGGTTCCAGACCGGAATGCGGACCGAGGGAGCGGTGACGCTCGATCATCCACGCTCCTCCCGCTGGCGATACGGCCGTACCACAGATGTCCGTCCGCCGATCGTGACGCACGTGAGCACGGATGGCCAGGGTCGAATGGCCCTCCCGACACACTCCGGATGCACGCATCAGATGAGTTCAACCGGCGGGTGGCGCGGTAGCGCTTTCTTTCAAGGCCACTCTGACCTGCGGGAATTTCGCCGAGCGCGGTGGAGCGCAAGAAGTCCTTGGGCTTCGCGCGGCTCACTCACAACTTTGTGAGGATCACCGCAACAACATCAGATCGAGGTAACGGTACGTATTCGGTCTGACCACAAGTGGTCATCCTTGTAGATCGAACTCGTCCAGGAAGTCACGCACAGCACGGTCGAGATCGGCCAGCCCGGACTCCTCGACGGGCAGATGACCCGACCCGCGCAGCGCGGTCGTGCGGGTCGGACCGGCGATGCGGTCGAAGAACTCCTCCGACAGCAGCGGCGGCGTCCAGCGGTCCTCGTCGGGGTGCGCGAGCAGCAGCGGCGTCCCGGCGAAGCGCTCGGGTGGCAGGACCGGTGCGGTGGCCAGGCAGCTGCGGGCGAAGCGCAGCGAGATCCAGCCACCACCGGCGAGCTCGTCGGCCCAGGCGAGGTTGGCGTACTGGGTCTGGTTGGACACCGCGGCGATGTTGACCAGCCAGTGCACGGGCACCCGCACCGCCGACAGCGGTTCGCGCACGAGCGAGAGCAGACCGGCCCAGCGCGCCATCTCAGGTCGCGCGGCCAGCACCCGCCGGACCTCGTCGCGGCACGGGTCGGCCAGGCACGTGGTGACGACGCCGCCGACGTCCGTGCTCGCGGCGACGTCGTAGGCGAGCCGGCCACCGGTGCTCACGCCCAGCAGGATGACGGGACGCGAATCGCGCGCCTTCTCGCGCTCGACCAGGTCGCGGGCGCAGTTCAGCCAGTCCGAGTAGGTCGCGCCGAGCAGCGGTGTCCCGGTCAGCCCGAATCCGGGCAGGTCGGGGGCGATGAAGTCGAGGTCGGCCAGCGCGGGCAGCCTGCCGTAGGGGGCGAGCATCCGCCCGTAGGTGCCGACGCCGTGCAACGCGATGACCTTGGCGGGAGCGCCAGCGCGCTCGACGCGGTCCACGTGCACCTTCAGCCCGCGCCACTGCCACCACTGCTCGTCGGGTGCGTTGTCGGCGCTCAGGCGCAGCGCGCCGGGGAAGAACGCCTGGTAACGCTGCCAGTGCAGGTGGCCGAAGTAGCCGGGGCCGACATCGGTGGCAGACCCTGGGGTGGATGGAGCGCTCGAGGGCACACTTCGAACATACGGAGTCGGGCCGACCGCGCGCATCAGCCGTGCGCTGGTCTAGGCCGAATCCGAGGGCTTGAGCCGCACCACGTTGGAGTCCAGGTCGAGCGGACCGGCACCGGACTCCCGCTCGTCCTCCTTCGCCACCTCGACCCAGGCGAGGTGGTCGAGCTGGTGCTTGACCCCGACGTTGAACAGCCCTTCGACCTCCATCGCCGCGCTCCCCGCGCTGGAGCGCTCCGGTACGGGTGCGGGCGCGGCGGCCCGCAACTCCTCGCGCCGCTTCGCGCGTCCCGCGCGGTCGATGGCCATGCCTCCACGCTAACCCGGCGAAGCCGCTGAGCAGCACCGCCGACGTCGATGCGCCACCAGTAGGGTCGTGCGCGTGCTCGATCCGTACTTCGTCCAGGTCGCAACGTCGGAACTCGCGGATCTCACGCGAGCGCTGGAACTCCTCGACCGCGCGGACCTCAACCACCGCTACCGCAAGATGCTCGACGAGTCCCGCCAGCTGCTGACCGCCGACCAGATCCGCCTCACCCAAGCCCGCGGCCTGGCGAAACGCCTCATGGTCCTGATCAAGGCGGCGGGCCCGGACTTCCCCGCCACCCTCGACGACGAGGCCCGCGAGATCCTGCGCGCAGGCGAGGCCAAGGCCGACGACCTGGTCTTCCGCCCAGAGGAAGCCTGAGGCCCACCCCCGCTGAGGAACCGCGACGGCTGGTCTGTATTCTTTTCTCGCAAGCCAGCGCGCTGGCGAGCACGCCGGGTTGCCCGAGCGGCCAAAGGGAGCTGACTGTAAATCAGCCGGCATTGCCTTCGGAGGTTCGAATCCTCCACCCGGCACCCAGGAGGAACGGCCCCCTGACCAGCACTTAAGCGGTCAGGGGGCCGTTTCGCGTTGTACGGCTGTGTACGGCCACTACCGGCTCAGTACGACTGGCGGTGGTCAACCAGTGGTCAGTTGATCAAGGGCCTCCACTCTCGCGCGGGCGATCTCTTCCTGCCTCCAGGACCGAGTACACGGCCACGTCCATTGAGGTCTCTGAAAGCCTGTATGTCCGCAGGCTGCCCTTCTGCAGCACGGTGCTCGCCACGTCGTACCTCCAGGCCAACGAGGTCGAGCAGGCGGTCACCGCCCGCCCGCGAGATCGTCGACACCGCCGCTGGCCTGAATTGCTACCGCGTCAACTCCTGCCTCGATGAGCTCCGCCAGCGTCTACGACAGCTCCGACTCGGCGACCGTCGCGGAATCGGGGGGTAGGCCAGTACACGGGAGCTGGGTGTTGCGCGAGTGCTCTTCTAGACGTTGGGCTCGAGCGGCTGCTGGCCGACGCCCGTCAGCAGTGTGTCCACGACGAGCGTTGCCAGTTCATCCACGTCTCGGGCGTCGGTGAGCTGGGTCTGTGCGGCTTCGTGGATCAGCGCGTAATACGTGCGCCTAGCCCAGGTCAGGTCGGTGTCGGGCCGTAGGGCACCTGTGTGCTGCAACCGCCGGAAGAGGCGGTCGCACTGGTCAAGCACGTCCGCATGTACGCGTGCAGCCTCGGAATCCTCAGGCTTGATGGCGTTCATGGCGAACCCCCAACCGATCTTGACCCGGAGCACATTTGCGGTCACCTGATAGAGCGCGACCAGTGGCGGAGCGGTCTCGGGCCGGGCGCTGGTGACGGCGTCGTGGAACTGCTGAGTGGCCCAGGCTGTCATGGCATCGACGAGGTCCTCGCGGCTGGTGAACCGGCGATGCACGGTCGTCCGGGCAACGCCCGCAGCCTCCGCGATCTGTTCCATGGTGGCTGCAGGATTGGCGCTCAGCACGCGTTCCGCGGCCTCGAGAATCGCATTCGCTGTCCGCTCGGCGTCTGCACGCATAGGCCGCACTCGCCTCTCCTGCTCCATATGGGCCCCTCCTCATGATCCTCTCCATGCTACGAGGTAGTCGCCACTCGCACTCAACTTGCGACACGCCTGTTGCATCTCTTACGTTAGTCGCATCACTGGTGACGCTAATTGGACGTGGAGGCCTCACATGGATCTGCAGCTGGACGGCAAGGTCGCTGTCGTGACCGGCGCAAGCCGAGGAATCGGGTTGGCCACGGTTTCGACCTTGATCGGCGAAGGAATGCGGGTGCTGGCAGCAGCACGGACGATCACACCCGAACTCCAGGCCACGGGGGCGCTCGGTGTGTCCGTTGACCTGTCCACTCCCGACGGCCCTGCTCAGCTCATCGAACGGGCGGAGGCAGAGCTTGGGCGTCTCGATGTGCTGGTCAACAACGTGGGGGGTGGTGACGGCGGTGGTCAGACCGGCGGGTTCCTCGCCTTCACCGATCAGCAGTGGAGCAGCGCGTTCGACTTGAACTTCCTGGCGGCAGTCCGCACCACGCGGGCCGCACTGCCTCATCTTCTGGAGAGCCGGGGCGCGATCGTCAACATCTCGTCCAACGGTGCCCGAATCCCGCATGCCGGCCCGATCACCTACACCACCGCCAAGGCTGCGCTCACCGCCTTCGGGAAGGCGGTAGCGGAAGAGTTCGGACCGCAAGGAGTGCGCATCAACACAGTCTCACCTGGCCCTGTCCGGACTCACATGTGGGAATCATCGGACGGCTATGGAGCTGAGCTCGCCGAGTCCCTCGGCCTGAGTCGGGAGCAGCTGATGAACAACCTCCCCGCCACCATGGGGATGGTCACCGGCAGGCTCGTGAATCCTGCGGAGGTCGCTGACCTTGTTGCATACCTAGCTTCACCGCTCGCAGGCAGCACCACCGGGGCGGACCACATCATCGACGGGGGCGCGATCAAGTCTGTGTGACGCACAGCCACCGGGACGCGCGACGTTCTGCTCTTCCTGGCATGCGTCTCCCGCAGATGACCTCGCCGACGCTTCCGCCGGCGCGAGACGCCCCTCTGACCAGCACGTAAGCGGACAGGGGGCCGTTTCGCGTTGTCCGGCTGTGCGCTGCCAACCAGGCGAGCCGCAGGAGAAAGACCCCGTGACCAGCACCAAAGCGGTCACGGGGTCTTTGCTTTGCAGTCCCGCTGTGTCCGGCGCCGTCCGGCCGTGTACGACGTTCCACGGTAAAGACACGGTAAAAGAGATCAGGTCGTGCTCAGCGCCTGTTCCACTCGCCGGCGGGCTTCCTGCTCGCCGCCGTCCAGGCACTTCGCGTAGACGCGAAGCAGGACGCCCACTCTGTGACCGGCCCACTCCGCGACGCGAGTCGCTTCGACTCCACCGTTGAGCCACGTGGACACCAGCATGGCGGCAAGTCATGCGTACGCTTGCCCCCTGTGCTTCGGCGAGAGCTTGGGCTGTCTGCCGCGCAGCTTGCCCTTCCTTCAATGGCGCACGGCGTCCGCGGCTATGGCGGTCTGGACTGCGCCGCTCGAACTTGGGGCTGGTACGTACCAGAAGCCGAGGAAGCAGCTCTTGCGATGAGTTACCCCGTCACCGCGAGTCTGCATCTGGCGGAGACGCCTGCCACCGAAGGAGGACATCGTGGGCGATGCTGTCTGGTCGATCGTGCACGCGGAGCGTGCGGCGCTGATCGACGACCTCGAGAACCTCAACGACGAACGGTGGGACGAGGCGTCGCTGTGCGAGGACTGGAGCGTGCACGACGTGGCCGCCCATCTGGTCAGCTCAGCCCGGACGACGCGGCTCGGTTTCGTGGTTGACCTCGCTCGGGCGCGATTCGACTTTCACCGCCAGAACGCCCGCGGTGTCGAACGTGAGCGCGGTGCCTCACCGCAGGAGACGCTGGAGCGGCTTCGTCAGGTGGCATCGCGGAGGTCGACCCCGCCCGGGCCCGTCGACAGCCGGCTTGTCGAACAGGTCGTGCACGGCGAGGACATTCGCCGACCTCTGGGGCTCACCCGCTTCTACCCGAAGGAGGCCGTCGTCAGATCACTGCGCCTGCAGGCTCGCACCCCAGCCTTCTTCGGCGGCGCCAAGGAACTCGTGGCCCGCGCACGGCTGACAGCAACGGACGCCGACGTGTCATGCGGCGATGGTCCGGAGGTGAGAGGTCCCACGCTGCCACTTCTCCTGGCCATTTCCGGGCGGCGGGTGGCATTGGACTACCTCGACGGGCCGGGACTCGACGAGCTAGCCGCCGTGATCTGACAATCCGCGCCGGCCACACCGCCCGGAGCGGGACTGCGCGCGCTACGACATGTCCCGTTGGGTAGCGAGCGTCATCCGGTCGAGACGATGGTTCACAGACATCAGGCTCCAAAACAGCAGTCCGATCCCAAGCTGGTACCAGCCTGACCAGCTGCGGGGGGTGCACAGTAGATCACCGACGATCAGGCTCGCCCCTGCCAACAGCAGGGCTAGGGTCAATGCCTGGCCTGGCATTCGCTTCACGAGTTCTCCCAACGTCGAGCTACTCCACTTAGCGGCAGGAACAGGCTGGCGAGCGGGCATGATTCAAAGCTGAATTGGCGATGAGAGCGTCTTCAGACGCTGATCGAACGGTCCGGCGCATCCCCGCGAAGTACGTGTGCGCAGGCCGCGCGGTCGGCCCGGGAGACGCAGAGCCCGGCTGCCGCGCCCGAGTCGGACAGCCACCGCGACCCGCGCCCTCACCACCCGTGAGCTCGATGCGTTCTGGTTGCTGACGCGCGTGAATCTGTACCGGCCGTAGCTCTGGGCGATCTTCAGCCGGTGTTGAGGTGCAGCAGGAGGCGGTCGTCGAACTCGACGTCGTGCGGCAGGTGTTCCAGCTCGGACGCGCTCACGGAAACGCCCTGGCGGAGGGCTGCCGATGCCAGGTGGGCCCAGTGCTCGGCCTCCGCTTCGGCTGGGGACTGGCCGTCCACCGGTTCGTCGGGTCCCACCACCACGCGTGCCGTTTTGCGCACGGCTTTCTCCGATGTCCGTTCCCAGCCCGCTGACGAGGCCCATCCTCCGTCGTCCAGCAGCAGCACGCGCCGTCCACCGACGAGTTCCAACTCGTGCTTGGCCGACACCCCCACGTTCTCGCCTGCTGCTCGTTCGTCGACGTCGACCGAAGTCACCGGACGCGCCCCAGCTCGCATCTGCACCTCGCAGTTCACCGGAACCTCGTTGGCACCAACAGGTCCGCCTCGACAACCGCGCATCGGCACAACAGCTGCAGGAGACGTCCGCACCCGGAATACGGCCGTATTCCGGGGTCTGATCACTGCGGTATTCCGGCACTCCCTGAGGGAGGGGCGGTTGGCAGGTCTGTCAGTCCCATGGGGCCTGTTGGCGGGAGGATGGGTTGGTGCGGATCTCTTTGGTTTCTCTTGTGGTGGATGACTACGACCGGGCTATCGCGTTCTTCGTGGGTGTGCTGGGGTTCGAGCTGGTGGAGGACTCGCCTTCGTTGACCAACGACGGGCGGGAGAAGCGGTGGGTCGTCGTGCGGCCGCCGGCGGCGGGCACGGGCCTTCTGCTGGCCGAGGCGGACGGGGAGCGGCAGGTGGCGGCCGTGGGGAACCAGACCGGGGGTCGGG